>CAZEWQ010000038.1:0-5613 GCA_964516255.1 uncultured Candidatus Saccharibacteria bacterium | reverse complement strand
ATGAAGGGATTCTTTAGAAAACCACCCACCAAAGACCAGAACTTTTTTAGGTTTTTAGTCTGCTTAAAGAGAAGCAACACCTCGAAAAGGCCGTAGCCAAGAAGCCCCAACATGGCCGCCCGAATGGGCATCATATCCCACCTGTAAATTTGAAAAAACTCTTTGTGAAGAAAAATCGACAAAGTGAGTAAAACCAGAAAGGCAACTTTAAAATTTCGCAGTGCCAGCAAAAAGAAAAGAAGGGATATTAAAATAAAAGGTAATATTTCCAGCATCATTTCCGACATTAGCGTAACAACTCCTCGTAAACTTCTAAAGTTTTGCGGGCCGCGTTCCCCCAAGTATATTCTTTTAGCTTGTCGGCACCAAGGTGGGGGCGGGGTGCAAAATATTCCTTTTCGATGGCGTCCGCAATAGATTGAATATCTGCCGGATCACAATAAGTAGCGTCTTCTCCCAAATATTCCCTCGCGCGATCCCCGCTGGCAACAGCGTTGGTACCACAGACAAGTGCCTCTAGACTGGTGAGCCCTGTAGTTTCAAACCAACTAGCAGACACACAAACCTTAGAGAAGTGGTAATAGGAAGGCATGTATTTGTAATCTACCCACTCTACAATATGGGTCGCCCACGAGTTTTCCTTCAGTTTCTTACCAAGGCGATGTAAGTATTCAAAATGCTTTTTGGAACTCCCCCTGCCAATGAAAACCAACTTAACGTCCAGGTTGTGCTTTTGTCTAAACAGTTTAACCGCCTCGATAACGTTTAGTTGATTCTTTCGAGGTTCTATGCGGCCGACACACAATATATAATCTTCAAAATCCAGTTGATTACTAAAGCCGTGGGTCTTTAAAAACACTGCTCCTGCGCCGTTGGGGACTTTTTTCCATTTGACGGTGGTACCATACGTCTTCATCAAATCCTCCGCTTCCAAGACAGTTTGAACCAAAACAACGTCACTCATTTCCAAAGTTTGGATATGCATCTTTTTTAATCCATGGATCACACTAAAGAGGGTAGGACCAATTTTTTTGAAACTAAAAAGCGCACGGTAAACATTTTTAAACGTATCTCTACAGAATTGATCTCTAAACAAAAATTTGGAGATACGCCGAAAATCAAAGACGAACTCGTTATCAAACCTTTTAACCTCATCGACGTTATGGTGTATAGGTGACAGCACAACAGGTTTACCCAATTTCTTAGCCTTTTTGGCAAAGAAATAGGAGTCGGTTATCCAATCCAGCTGGAAGATATGAATAAGGTCGTATTTGGAATAGTCGGAATTTCCGTCAGTACTGATATCAACTTCAACTCCTAATTTTCGCAACTCTTTGGCGGTGTATTCAATTTGAATTTTGTCTCCGCCTCCAACGCTATTTAAATCGATTCTTCCCTGCATTAAAACTTTCATCCGGTACCCTCCAGCAAACGCAAATAAAGATCTTGGTAGCTTTGGACAAATTTTTCCATCGAATATAAATCCTCTACCCTACTTTGGGCGCTATCTCCCAACTCCGCTAAGTTATCGCGTTTTAGGTACAAATTATGCATCTTTTCGGCTAGATCTTTGGGATTCCCCGTTTCGAAATATCTGACGGTTGCTCCTCCCACCTCCTGCAAAACCTCTAAATCGGAACAGATTGCGGGCAGTCCACTAGCCATCGCTTCGATCAAGACGATACCAAACCCTTCCGCTAAACTGGGAAAAATAAAGATGTCAAGGCAGGCGTAGCACTTTTTAATATCTTCAAGAGGGAAAATCCCGGTGATAGTAACTTTACCTTGCAAACCGAGCTCTTCGATCAATTGCCGATAAATACTTTCTAACTTACCGCCGCCGACCAAAAGCAAATGCACCTGGTCCGCTTCCACAGATTTTAACTTTAAAAACTCAGCAAAGGCCTGAATCAGCACTTCGTGACCTTTTTCTTCAGTCATGCGGCTGACATTTCCCATAATAAAAGCGTCCGTGGGGATATTATATTTCGTCAGCATCTCTCGTTTGAAGTTGGCTTTTTCTGATTCGCTTGTGGCAAAGGCGCCGATATCAACTCCATTGGGGATGATTTCTAATGTAGATTCCTTGATACCCTCAGCCATTTTCACACGCTTTCTTGATTCGGTTAAAGCAATTTCTCTAGTAGCCAGAAAATTAACCTCGCTGGAATAACCAAAAATGGTTAATCTGGTAAATAAATCCTTAATCCAGTTGGGAATTCGCCATTCGGAAATCGGGGTATGCACATGGGAAATTCTCACCGACGTCCCAGCTAAAATCCCCGCCACCAAAGCGTTGGCCGCAGCTTTAAGTTCGTGGGCATGTACCACATCGATTTTACGAGTGCTTAAAAATTTGGCGAGCTTGTAAATGTAGACCGGATCTAATTCGAAACCAACCTGAGCATAGATTATCTCAGCCCCCGCCCCCTTAAACCAATCAGAAACTGTTCCTTTAGGACACCAAACAAAAACCTCGTGCCCACGACCGATCATGCCGTGCACCAAATCTAAAACGTGCTTTTCCATTCCTCCCGGAGTGGCTGAATTTAGACAATAAAGTATTTTCATAAAACCTCAGTATTATCGGCAGTACCAATACCCTCGGCAATGACGGCAAGCATCTTTTCCACCTTCTTATCCCAAGTGTTATTCCTGGCCACTTCTTTTCGCTCTTTGATTTTTTGATCCGAATCCTCCTCTAAAGCTTTCCTCACACCGACCACAAATTCGTCGTAATCTTTGGCGATATAACAAACGTCTTTAAATGGAGCGTAGGCAGGTAGATCAGTAACAACGGTGGGCAGACCGGCGGCTAAGGCGTCGTGAAATTTCACGGGAAAACATCCTCCAATGGTGTAGTCGTTGAGTTGATAGGGAATAATATACACATCAAAGCAGGCAAAGTAGTTTTGAATTTCCGCGTAGGGTTTTGCGCCTAAAAAGTAAACATTTTCCAGGTCAGTAAGACCGATTTTTTTAAGACTGGCAGTCCGATCCTTGAGTGCAATTTGGCCGATAAGAACAATGGAGAGGTCGGGGTTTTCAGTTGCCAATTTTTTAACCAATTCAACATCAAACTTGTACTCATCTAACGCACCGGTAAACCCGATAGTGGGATGTTTTAAATCCTTTACATCTTCTGGCGGCACCAACTCGCCGGAAGAATTAACTACCGAAAATTTTTCGTAATCTCCCACGTTGGGGGTATGATGAACGTCTTGCACATAATTTTTCAACTTTTCGACCAGGCCTGGGGCGGTGGCAAATACAATATCGGCCTCTTTGGTTAAAAACTCCTCCTGCGCACGAATTTTTTCCTTTTTTTCGGGAGTATCGTGTTGAGGGAAACCTTCGTAGTTGTCGACACAATCGTAAATCAATAAATCATGATCTACGGTGTCCAGGTAAGTTTTCAACCCGGCAGCTTCCACATGATAAATCCACAAAAGAGTTTTCCTGTTAGGATCAAGATGTCTTTCTGCTAACCTCTTTATCCTCTTGGCGTGAAGAGTGGCCATAAAACTGTAAAAAGGAAGGGGGTTTAGTGGAGAAAATACACGCAAGTTTTGCTCGATTTTTTTTACTTGAGTTAGTAGACGCCTAGGTGACCAGTTAAAACGCAGCACTTGCCTTTGAAAAACCCATCCCATGGTAATCGGGGGATCCACAAACAGAACTTTGTGCCCCTGCTCAGCCAGGCGCGACATCACATGATGCTTATTAGTCCAGTTGGAAAAATCCCAGATTTGGTTGGAAAGTCAGATTATATTGTATTTTGGTAAGTCGTCCGACATCCCGTAATAGGTATTTTAGGGTATTAAAGCGTTTGCGGCAAACACTGAGGACAGGCCTTGTCCATTAGATGGAGTTTAACCAAGATACGACGGAGGTTAAAGAAAAATTCGGAATCTGTTATGGACCATAGCCAGCCGGTATTTTCAAAGCCTCTATCGTAAGCGGCGTGCCAAATCCCATCGAAAAAGAGGATTCCAGAGACTTGGATTAGAACTGAAATTATTATCAGCGCGTAAAAAAGCTTCTTCGTTTTTTCGAAAAGTGCTGATCTTACGTACGGGATTATTAAAAGCACCATGAATGGGATTGCGTCCGAGGCCATGCGGTAGCCAAAAGACCAGCCGCCGTACCAATGCTTCCACTTGCCCATAACTAGAGTGTGTATAAGTACGATGCCGGCAAAAACCAGGTACTTTAAGTTAGCTGATTTAACGGGTGCCTCCGATTTTCGAAAGGAGCGGGCGATCAAATATATTCCGACTAGGGAAAAGATGAAGACGGGGGAATAGATTAAAATACCTTTACTCGGCGAGACCCAAAGTCCCAAAAACCCTTCGGGAAAGCGTGAAAGCCATTGGGAAGTTGCTTGATCCGCATACCCTTGGTTGGCAACATTAAGATAATATTTGGCGTTATACCACAGGAAAAATAAGAGGGAGGGGATTAGACCGGCCACACAAAGCAACGAATATTTTACGAGCTTTCTAAATTCGCCTAGGAAACGAGAAAAAATTAAGATGTACAGCAAAAGAAAAGGCAACGCCGCTGTAGGACGAGACAAAATCGCCAATCCCCAAAAAGTTCCGGCTAGAAAGATCTTGAGCGCATAGTTTTTACTAAAGTCGCTTCCGTTGGCAGCCCCATCACTTTCTTGTAGGGCGTCTAACAAAAAGTATAGACCCAAAATCGCGAACAGTTGGAGGGGGCCTTGTTGCCACAGCGCCTGAGAAACCAGAGCAAAATTTAGAGTGGCGAAAAGATAGATTACGGTTAGTAATAGGGGTTTTGTGTCGTTTGGCTCCCCCCGGAAAAAGTGCCGGCGCAAAAGCAAGTAGAAGAACCCTCCCGAAAGAGCCACCACCAACGCCGCAGAAAAGTGAGACAGCAAAGCGAGATTTTCCCAAGTTACGGGCACTCCCAATGCAAGAGGGACAAAATAAACCGGTAACGCCACCAATCCCGCTACCACCGGAAAAGCGGAAATATAGTGTTGTCCGTCAGTCGTAGATATTTTACGAAGGTAAAAGGGCGTCAAATCCTTAGCAAAATCTTTATCATCGGGATGGGGGTAGCGATCTCGCAACATTTCATAATAAGAATCAACATAAAAAGTCCCCTCTTCGATTAAGGTTACAGGTAGAAAAATAGCAGGTAGAGTATCCTCGGATTGAATGGCCAGTTGGTTTACTCCCGTTTTGAAAGCAACAAACCAAGACAGAGAGTAAATGAAGAAAGAAGCCACTATAACAATGAAAAAATTTCTTATTTTCACCTTAGTCCAATATCACATCAATCTCGTATAACAACTACCTTGTTAGAAGAAGTCCACAATATGAACGGTTGCCTTAACAACTTTTTCCTCATAAGAGTATTTAGAGGGCCGGAAATATTAAACTCGGATCCCAATTCGTTCTCAAATCTAACGCCCCCCTTGGCAGCATCGGGAGAGTACACTACTACCTGATCCCGTACGCCACCCGGGCGACTACCTTCAATAATTCCCCTATCTACATAAGGACCAACAAAATTCACATTAATCTTTTTACCGTCCCTATAGAAAGAGTGCTCCACAACGTCCTCCAAATTGTCCCCGCT
>CAZEWQ010000037.1:0-5646 GCA_964516255.1 uncultured Candidatus Saccharibacteria bacterium | reverse complement strand
TAAAACTGATCTATCCTCGTAGTCGATTTGAACTTTGGGGTTTTCTTCTTGGTAGCGCTCAATGACTTTTCCGATGATCCGGGGATCTTCCCACATTCCCCAATATTTTAAAGTGACCGGCTTCTTAAGCGAGGGGGGTCTGGGAAGAGTGACGCCCCCGTTACCAGAATCGTCTGGCGGCACGGCATCGGTTGGCGAAGTGTCGGAGCTACCGCCAGTAAGAAAACCGGGAAGTACGGAAGAAAGCGTTTCCCCAACCAAGGGAAGTTCGGAAACGCTACAGCCGGTCAAAAAAAGCGGCAGGATTAATAGCAAGGCAAGAATTGGCAGTTTTGACTTCATCATAGGCTATTTACGCACATTTAGTGTAACACAAACACCAATTAGCAACCAAAATAATATTTGGGTTTGGTGGGCGGTAACAAAGAAATGATCAAATCCCGACAAGGAAACCAGTAGAAACATAGTGGCGGTGATATAAGGGTTTTTCAAAGAATTTTGAAAAACCCGAAACAAAAGCGCCGAGAAGAAAAACAGGGCGATAATCCCACTCTCCACCAAAATCAACCAAAAGACATTGTGAACCGGCTGCAAAAAATTAAAATCCCGTTTCAAAGGATTGAGCCTCCCAAAATAGACAGTGAAATTGTTGGGCCCCACTCCATACATCGGCGCTTCTTTAACCAATCCCATCGCCACATTATTAAAGTTCACCCTCCGAGCAATCGATTTTTGGGCAGGCACCGACAGGCTGTCTTGCAGACCATCGGAAAAAGGATAGGGAAAGACTCCCCAAAGGTGCACCGTTAATCCTAAAACAACGGCCGCCACAGCCAAAACGGGCATCACCGGACGCACCTTAACTCGAGCAGGGGGTCTAAGCCGAGACCATACCACCAAAAACCCTATTGCCACGGCAAATAAAACCACTCCGATCTTAGATAGCGTCAAAAATAAACAAACTGTCCCCAAGCCAATTGCCAAAAAATAAAACCTGTTGCGGGTCTTTTTCGCCAAATAAAAAACCCAAACCAATAGGATCGCCAAAAATCCGGCCAAAGTGTTAGGGTGCCTGAAAGTAGAGTAAGGCGGAATCCGGGTCACGCCTAAAAAACTTTCCTTGGCCACATTGGGCGTCGAAAAGGAATAAGGCTGTTCTCCAAAAAATACATAATTATTAAAAATGGCCCCCTGGTTAAAAAATTGGGCGATTCCCAAAACACTCACTAGAAGTACCAGGAGGGTAAAAATTCCGGCCAACACCCGCCACTCCTTCTCAAAATCAAACTCAACCAAAACATAAAAAAACAAACTGGCATACAAAAAGGTTTTTATCGCCGAATAAATCGCCGGATAAACCCGCTCCGCCTGGGTAACCGACAAAAAAACCGAAAACAAAAAGAGAACGGCAAAAAGAGCGGCCGACTCCTTCGACACCTTTTTCAGCACTTTAGTTAAAGCGCGGTCCCGTAGCCAAAATACCAGCAACAACACCAGAACCACATCCTGCACAAAAAGGGTGGGAATGAGATAATCCACCAAGATTCCGTTCACATAACACCAGTTAAAAACGAAGTGCTTCCCTAAATTGAGGGGCAAAGTTAAAACCAGCAGATAAAACAAGGTTTTGTGAAGCTTCACTGTTTTAGTTTTTTGGAGGCAGTGTGGGCAGAAACGACCAGAAAATCATCTAAACTCGGCAAGTCGTCACATCCATTGGCCTTAGCAATCAGAAAATCCGCCAGATGGGGGTTCTTAGACAAAATCGGCCCATGCAAATAGGTCCCCACGGAGTTTTTGTAATGCACCCCTTCCGTACCGTCTTCAGAATTGTTTCCGTGACCTACAACTATTTTAGCCAAAGGCGCGCACTTATTTGGGTAGGTTCTCCCCCCGTGATTTTCAAATCCCACCAAAGTATTGCCCACCTTATTTACCGCTTTAAAGATATCATCCTCTAACAACGTTGGGTTAATTTCGCAAACCACATTTCCCACACAGCGGGGTTTATCATTGCCAAAATGCTGGGTGTATAAGCCAAAAACCCCCAACCCCTCTAAGACGGAACCCTCCGCAGATTTATAGTATTCCCCCAAAAGTTGGTAGGAGCCACAAACGTACAACCCGACGCCGCCCCCCTCCACAAAGTCTTTCAAAAACGGGGCCCGGTTTTTAATCAGATCATTATATACTTGCACTTGTCCGGAGTCGGGACCGCCGCCCATAAAAATCAGGTTGATCCTTTGCATCGTTTTCGCAGACAAATCGGTGTCGACCCCAATTTCCAACACCTCAACCTCAATTCCCCTCTTAGCCGCACGGCTGCATAAAATTTCCACGTTTCCCTGATCGCCGTACAAATTTAACTGCTCGGGATAAAAATATCCGATGACTAACTTATTCATAAAATTCTCCTTCCGGTAAGTAGTTTTCGTGCCTCCAACATGGCAGAGTAATTGGGCAATAAAAGCACCCTCTCATCCGGATCCCCCGAAAGTGCCTCCAAAACCGAAGGCGACAGCTCCCCCGCCACATCCATCAAAAGGACCCCTGCATAATTCAACCTCACGGCCATATCCAAGGCTCGAGTCCCTGCTACAACAACCTTTTTCCCCTTACAGGCGCGCTTCAACTTCTCCGCCGAAATATCGTAAATCCAAGAGACATCCCTTCCGTCGGGAATATTGTCGTTCAAAATAACTACGACAGTTTTAAAATCGTCCAACAGACCTTCGTTGATTAAATCCAAATTGTGGTTAAAACTAGCCGGATTTTTAGCCAGCAAAACCTTGAACGTCTGACCCAAAATAGAGATGTCCTCCCCTCGACCGTACGCCGGCTCAAAGGTGTGTAAAGCGGCAGTCACCTGATCTTCAGCCAACTCAAAAACTCGGGACACTTCTACAGCCGCGTTAACATTAAAAGCATTAAATTTACCAAATAAAGAAGTAGTTTCCAGGTACCCCAAGGAGTCATCAAAAAAAGCGGTAGTTGTCTCCACACCTGCTACCTCCCTCTCCGCAAAAGGCCCGAACTCGGGCTGTAAAGAATTCAGTATCAACCCCCCGTTGAAGGCCTCCAAAACCCCCTGCCACCGGGCCAAGATAATATCCACCTCGCCATACCTATCCAGCTGATCCCTTGACAAATTAAGCAAAACCACGGTTTTCACTTGACCCTCCCTAAACCCCGTCAAAACTCCTCCCAGAGCAAACTCGTCTACCTCAAAAATCCCGATATCACCCCTCAAACGGCCGCGCCAGTCCATATCTAATAAAACCGCCGAAACAACCCCCCGCAACAAATTGGAACCGCTTTTATTGTGAATGACTTTAAGACCCGCAGTTTCCAATAAATGGGCGGCCAGAGAAGCAGTAGTAGTTTTGCCGTTGGTGCCCGAAATCAAAACCACACCCCTCTTAAAATTCACCTGAGGAGATTTCAAGACAGAAGGGTAAATACTTAAAACCAATTTTCCCGGCAGAGTGTAGCCACTTCCACCACCAAACAACCGCACAAAAAAGCAAACCGCTTTGGCGAGATACAAAACAATAAAAAACATGATTTACTTCTTCCTATTTCCTTTCCAGTTATCCCCAGTACCTACCATTATATTTGTATATATTAAATACGTAGTCATAGTAATAGGCAATGTGGATTTGTGGACAGTCTCCCTAAACTTTGTCCCATCAGTATTATACGGGTTTTTCGCCTGTAGAAAAGTAAATTTTGGCCTTAGCATCTTTTTTTATACCTTTGTCACTCTTTATTTACATCTTTGTCAGCGAGTGGCTGTGTTGAAAACCTGCCGAGTTCTGTGGATTTCCCTGTGGACAACCACCCCGACTTATCCACAAAACTTATAGAAATGTATTAACTTATCCCCAATCTTGCCTAGCTTTAACTCCTCACCTCTCTCTGTACTATCGGTAAATAGTTTGCTTAATATTGGCCACGTCTTGTCTAACTTTTACCACTTCCGTCATTACCGCTCTAACTTTATCTACCCCGTACATTATAGTCGAATGATCTCGCCCTCCCAGAACCTCTCCGATGGAGACAAAGGACATCCTTGTTATGTCTTTGAGCAAAAACATAGCGATTTGACGCGGTACCACCAACTCTTTATTTCGCCGGGGACCTTTTACATCCACCCCTTTCACAGAATAATAGTCACATACCGCCTTTAGCACTTGGCTCACATTTATATTTTTGCGCTGGACCTCGTCTTGCACGGTTTTCCCTAGTATCTGTCCGGCCAGTTCAATTGTCGGTTCTCCACCCATAGTTTTGGCTACAGCAACAATCCGTAAGTAGGCCCCCTCTAATTCTCTGGTGTTGGTAGCCACTTTTTGGGCAATAAAGTCGATCACCTCGTTAGAAATAACGTCCCCCGCGGAATCCCTTCTGGAGCGCAAGATGGCATTTCTCATTTCGGTGTCGGGCATTTGAATGTCGGCGATAATGCCGCTGTTAAATCTTGAGGTGATTCGTTCGGTTAAATTTTCAAGATCTTTGGGGGGCTTGTCTGACGTTAGTACCACCTGTTTTCCTGCGTGTTGCAAAGCATTAAAAGTGTGAAAGAACTCTTGTTGGGTAGCCTCTCTTCCGGCAATAAACTGAACATCGTCAATTAAGAACACGTCGGCTTTGCGGAACTTGTTTCTAAAGGAGGGGGCGCTGTATTTTCCGCCTTTCCCTCGTTGCAAAGTTTCAATTAGCTCGTTGGTGAAAGCTTCTCCGGTGGTGTAAACAATCTTGTAATGAGGATTTTCTTGTAGGATTTTGTTGCCGATGGCTTGAATTAAATGGGTTTTTCCTAAACCTACTTCCGAGTAAAAAAAGACGGGATTGTAGGTTTTGCCCGGATTATCAGCAATTGCGGCGGCAATGGCAAAGGCTAATTGGTTACTGCCTCCCAGAATAAAATTTTCAAAGGTGTACCTGGGGGACAGCCCCGCTTTGTCGTAATCTTCGGGGGCGACTTTTCTGGCGGCTTGTACCAGTAACGGCCCCTCCGCAGTCTTTTTGTCGGCCCTTTTTTTGGTAGCGATAGTGGCTTTAATGGCGCGGGTATTTTCCCGAACGATAAAGTTTAATTTTACTTTTTTGTGGCAGATTTTGGCAACACTCTCTTCGATGAGGCTGGTGTAACTTTTCTCAATCATGTGCTTGGCGTGTTTGGAATTGCAGACGATGTCCACGGAGGTGTCAGTGAGGTTTTCGGCGCTGGATGATGCGAACCACATTCTAAAACCCGTAGGATTTAAGTGGACCTGCAACTCACCCAAGACTCCCCTCCACAGAAAGTCGGCGTCTATTTTGGTATTTGCTTTTTGAGCAGGAACTTGGGCCGGCATAATTTTTAACCTCTCGCTTCGTTGGAATTTCGGACAGGCAGTATTAGGGCAGTCTACAAGAGTTATCCACAATTGATCAAGCAACCGCCTTTTGGTTTTCAGGGGGTTTAGCGCGCTCTATCAGGTCTCTTATTATTTCATTCCTATTTTTATCCATATTTCCGGGGAAGTAGGTGAAGTCTTCAAAGAAGCCCAACGCCTCTTGCGGATAGGTACCTCGCGCTATAGTTTCATCCCAAATAATGAGTACGTTCATCTTAGCTTTGACGGCAGCCGTGCTTCCAAC
>CAZEWQ010000036.1:0-5736 GCA_964516255.1 uncultured Candidatus Saccharibacteria bacterium | reverse complement strand
GGAATATTATTTTGAGGGGCGCGCCGAAGAGTGGTTTTGGGTTTTAAAGGCTACCCCATCAAAGCAAGGGGTGCTGCTTTACGCGACAGGACTTTTGGCAGTTTTGGTTTATTCACTGACTATTTTTTAGTTCTTTGATCTGCCTCGAACCTCAATTATTGTTATGTACGGAGTTTTAATTTCCGCCGCCATTTTAATTTCTGCGCTTTGGGCTGAAAAGTTGGTTTCCCCGGAAAAAAGGAAAGTGTTGTGGGGCCTACTGTTATGGGCAGTCTTTTTTGGAATCGTGGGGGCGCGCTTGTATCACGTAGTGGATTATTGGCAGTATTACGCAACCAATTTGGCAAGCGTGCTATTTGTTTGGCAAGGGGGCTTGGGTATTTTCGGTGCCCTCGCCGGAGGGGTGGCGGGCGCCGCTTTGTACTTAAAGGTGTCATGCCGCGGTGAAAGCTTTTTGTACTGGCTAAATTTATCTGGACTCTTTTTACCCTTAGGGCAAGCCATTGGCCGCTGGGGAAACTTCTTTAATCAGGAACTTTACGGGGGGCCCACCACTCTGCCTTGGGGGGTGTATATTCGGCCGGAAAATCGGTTGATTGGTTACGAAGGGGTAGAAAATTTCCATCCTCTGTTTTTTTATGAATCGATTTTAAACTTCCTGCTTTTTATCTTCTTGTTTCGACGCTACACCAAAAAAACCCGAGAGAACACGTTTTTGATTTATTTAATCGGTTATGCCACCATTCGCTTTCTCCTGGAATTTTTACGTATCAACCCTTGGACCGTCTACGGAATCAACGTTGCCCAGGCCGTCTGTCTTATCTCAGCCACACTGGCAGTTATCCTTTTGAGATTCGCCAAAAATACTGTTACAATGACCAAAGACAATGGGATTAGCTATTAAAGCCATTAACTGGATTAAAAATAATAAGTTTCTTGCCGTTGTAGTCTTAGTTCTTTTATACCTTTTTGTCTTTGGCGGAAACAGACGACCCATTCCCCTTTTGGAAAGTTCCGTGCCATCCAGGTCGATCGGCGGTTTTGTAGGAGATATGGCCGTATCCGGTGAGATGGGGGCTCCTTCACGTTCCGCTGTTTATGAGGATGCCGCGCCGCAACCCGACATCACCGATCGAAAAGTGGTCACTACTTCTAGCCTCTCCCTTTTAGTAAAAGATGTGAGAAAGGCTATGGACGGTATACAAACCGAAGTGGAAAAACTGGGCGGATACATGGTCAACACCAATGTGAATACCCCCGAAGGAATTGAGAGGGGTGCTATCACAGCGAGGGTTCCGGCGGAGGAATTGAAAGGCTTTTTGGCAACACTGCGCGAAGAATCAGTGAAAGTGGTGTACGAAAATATTTCCGGGCGGGATGTGACCGATCGATATGTCGACATTGAATCCAAATTGTTCACGCTGGAAAAAAATAAGATCCGATTTGAGCAGATTATGGATGAGGCCGAGGATGTCGACCAGATTCTTAAAGTTCAACAGCAGGTTTTTAACTTACAAAGCCAGATTGACGGGCTGAAGGGTCAACTCAAATACATGGATGCCACATCGGAAACTTCACTGGTGACTATTAACCTATCTACCGATGAACTTGCCTTGCCCTACGCCCCCGAACAGCCTTGGAGGCCAAGTGTGGTGCTTAAACTGGCCGTGCGAAGCATGATCGGCACTATGCGGGGAATCGGGAGCAAGGCTATTTGGATTGGTGTGTACTCGGTGGTTTGGGTTCCTGCCTTGATAATTTTTGTGATCGTGCGAAAAATGTATCGGAACTTTGTGAGAAAACAAGGTGTTAAGCGAGACAGCCAGAATAATCCCCTTAGTTAGTCAGAACCCAATCCCCAGCGGGCGAGCCCTAAATAAAAGAAAATCCGCCGAAATCTGTGAATGCCACACTGCGACCAGCAGGTGCGCGACTTCACAAAATCTCGGCGGACGGTTGAGCGTGGGCGGGGGTTTGTGAAAAAAAGAACCGGGCCGTGGGAGAGTTAGCAGAAGTTTTACCTTCCCTACTATAAACCCACGGCCCTACACTAAAGGAGGAGGAGGACGATCGGCAAAATGAGTGGCCCAAAAGGACCCATCAGTGCTTTTTTGTTCCCCTTCTCTGAACCACCCTCACTATCTCCGATCATGGAGAAAGGGGTGGGAATCCCAATTCAGGGAAGACGCGGCGGGGCAACCCTTAGGTTCCTCTGTTGTTGCCTTGCCGGGCATACTGTACACTTGGGCTGTCCTAAGTTTCTCAGCCCCGCCGCGCCCTTTTTATTGCTATTAGTACCCTCCTTTCAAGTGGCACATCAAATTACTGCACCTGGCACTAAACCAACTACATCCTATAGCCACTACAACCACTTGTCAACTTTACTGGATCCCCAAAAAAGGTGTAGACTTAGGGGAGCAAAAGTTGCAGGCAGTGACAACGTTAGCAAATTATAAAAATAATTCTAGAAAGGTTTTTATGTCCGACCAGAGAGGATCAACTCTAAATTTGTTGCCGGTACTCATCCTTATCGCCATTGCCGGTGGTGCTGGATATTATTTAATGCAAGGCGAGCTCAAACTCCCTAAATTAGTGAGAGAACCAAGCGTGAGACGGCTGGCGGATTTCCCTACTTCCGTTGAGATAGCGTCCCCGAAAGATTTAGAAAAACAGCGAGTAGTAATCAAGAGTCAGGCGGAATTACAAGAGTTTTTCGCTCACGTGGATGAAAACGGAGAACTAGCCTTAGAAGAAAAAATAGATTTCGACCGAGAATACCTTCTAGGAATTTCCTCCTCCCTGCGGGAAAAAGCCCAAGGAAAAATCAAGGTTAAAAAAATATATGCCGATCGACAGGATCAAAGCTACCTGGTAGTGGTTGAGCGCACCGAAAGATCCGACGAGTGTTTGGACCTAGAATATCAAGACAACGTGTTAGTAGATCTGGTGGCCATTGACCAAACAGATTGGGATATAGATTTCGAAATGGTCAAAAAGGAGCACAACCGCTGTAAAAAAGCCGGGGAATCGGAAGAACCTGAAGACGAAGTGATCAGTGAAGCCCAAGATGAGTGAAAAACTGCCTGACATTCTACTAATCGGAGATTGCTCAATCGACTTGTTTATGAGGGTCGATAACGATTCCCTGCAAAGCACTAGCGAGGGAAAGTTGTGTTTTTACCACGGAAGTAAAGTCCCCGTTGAACAATGTAAAGCCACCATCGCCGGAAATGCCTGCAACGTTGCCATGGGCTGCAAACGGTTGGGGCTTGATCCTTTACCCTATACCGAGTTGGGCGACGACGAAAACGCCGACAAATTTATCCGCGAGTTAGGGGAGGCCGGAATCGACACCAGTTATTGCTTAAAAAACCCCAGCACCCCTACCAACGTGCACGCCATCATTTCTTACGCCGATGATCGCACTATTTTTTCTTATCACGACAAGCGGCAGTATAAATTGTGGGATTGGCCTAAACCCAAATGGCTTTTATACACTTCTTTGGGGTATGGGTTTGAGGAATTTCAAAAGCAGTTGGTTGAATATCTGGGCGAAAATACCGACATTGGAGTAGCCTTTAACCCCGGAACTCAGCAGTTAAAGTCGGGGGTTGAGAGTTTAGAGAATTTTCTGGCCATCACCGACATTATTTTTGTAAATCGCACCGAAGCTGAACTGCTAACCGGCGAAAAGGATTGCAGTTTGTTGGACTTACATAAAAAACTGCAGAAATTGGGCCCCAAAATGACGGTTATTACTTTGGGAAAGAGGGGATCATCGGTGAATTTGGTCAATGGAGGGAGCGGAGATGGGGAAACTAGTAAAGAAACTTCCGACACTTTATACGAGCAACCCGCGGCTAAACCACCCAAAAAGCCCATCGACAAAACCGGCGCAGGTGACGCCTACACATCGGGATTTTTGTCGGCCATCATTAAAGGTAAAAATGTGGAAACGGCTATGAAATGGGGGTCCGAAAATTCCGCTAGTGTGATTACCGAGATCGGGGCGATCCACGGTTTAGTGACCGCCGACGAACTATAACTCATTCATGTTAAACTTTTACTGATGAGAGTTTTGATCACTCGAAAAATCCCTGAGGAAGGGATTAAAATTTTGCAAAAACATTCCGAGATTGAGCTAGATTATCGCCAAGGTTCTCCCCTATCAAACGCTGAATTGATGGGTGCTATAAAAGATGTCGATGGGATAATCCCCGTAATTCCCGACAAAATCACCGCCGAGGTAATAAACGCCGCCAGCGACAAGTTAAAAGTTATCGCCACTTACTCAGTCGGATACGATCACATTGACCTGGACGCCGCCACTTCCAAAAAGATCTACGTAGGCAACACGCCCGGTCACTTGGTTAAATCAGTGGCCGAATACACCATTGGGCTCATGTTTGCCGTCTCCCGCCGAATTATCGAAGCCGACAAATTTATCCGCGATGGAAAATATAAATACTGGGATCCCATGCTTTTTTTAGGACCTCAATTTTCAGGCCTCACTATGGGAATAGTGGGATGTGGCCGCATTGGTCGTCATGTAGCTAAAATTGCCCACGAGGGTTTAGGGATGCACATGTTGTACACCGATGTTCGCCTCTCGCCTATGGCTGATTCCATGGGGGCGCGAAAAGTTGAGCTGGAAGAACTGATGGAGGACAGTGACGTGGTTTCCATAAACTGTAATTTGACTGCAGAGACCACGCACTTGATAAACGAGGCTGCACTAAATCGCATGAAACCCACCGCTTTTATTATTAACACCGCCCGAGGACAGGTTATTGACGAAGCGGCTCTGGTCAAAGTTTTGCAGGAGAAAAAAATTGCCGGCGCCGCCTTGGATGTTTTTGAACATGTACCGGGAATAAGCGCGGAATTGCTGGAAATGAAAAACGTTGTTTTTACACCACACATTGCCAGCGCCACCCCCAACGCCCGAATCGAAATGTCCACCATGGCTGCAGAAAACGTGATCGAGGTGCTGATAAACAATAAACCTCCCGCTAATTGGGTCAATAAATGGTGAGGGGGAAACTGACTTTCATAATTATGCTTAGACAATTCATAAAAAGGAATGCTCCCGTTTTTGTCATTGGCGGCATGACTGTGGTCTTCTTTTTGGTGATAATTGTGCTTGACCAAACCAAACCGCATACCGAACCGCAGCTTAACGAACTTGAGAGTGAGGGCTTGATCGCGTCGCACACTTACACTCTAGGACCCGAAAAAGCTTCTGTAGTTTTGGTGGAGTTTGCCAATTTTGAATGCTCCTCGTGCGCCCTTTACCATCCTGTTTTGAAAAACTTGGCCGAGCGCTACCCTAACAAATTGAGGGTCGCTTTTAGACATTTTCCCTTTGAGAGCCAACTCGGTGCAAAAAGGGGCGCCGAGGCCGCTCAGGCCGCAGGCGCGCAAGACAAATTTTGGGAATACGCCGGCATCTTATATGAAAACCCATATGATTTGTACGAGGATGATCTAATTTCCTATGCCCAAGAACTTGGATTAGATGTTGAAAAATTTGAATCCGACTTAAAAAGCGGAAAATATGCGGACGCCGTAGAAGAAGATATAGCCGGCGCCGAAAAACTCGGCCTTGATTCCACCCCCACCTTCTTCCTCAACGGAAAAAAATTAGACCTGGTGTATATAGGAGATTTGAAAGAGAAAGTTGAAGAAATGATTAACCGTTAAAGACCTTACCTCACACCTTAAACGCACTCGGAC
>CAZEWQ010000035.1:0-5874 GCA_964516255.1 uncultured Candidatus Saccharibacteria bacterium | reverse complement strand
GCTTTGGATGCCTTGAAGAAGCCCTTATGGGTTGGGGGTTCAAGGAGGATCGGTAAGATCTGCTCCACATCAAGTAAGGAAAATTCGGTTGTAGCCTTTAGGGATGAAGGAAGTCCTGCTCTACGATACGCTTCTCTTGGCGGTTCCGGTTGTGACAGCTTCGGCCTGGCGGGTTTAAACAGAAAAAGTGCCTATTTATTGAATGTGACCTCAAAAAATGAAAGCGGGTTGCCGATGCGGCTCTGTGTTACCAACATTTCTAGCAGGCGTTGCGATGTCTATACTACTTTAACTAGTGCGAATGAGTTCACTTCGGAGACTTTCCTTATTCCGGCGATGGGGGAGGGTTACAGCCTTGACGTCAATTTGGATAACTATTCCATTGGACAAGTACCGACGATAAACTCAATAAAGGATTTGTCCATTGTGCCCTTTCCTTATGGTTTTGCTACCAGCTATGAAGAGGGGAGCAGCGATACGATTAGCAACACCTTGTTGATTGACAGTATTAGAGAGATTTTCCCTTTCCTGTACCGAGTTAAGTTGACTGCTGTAGCTCCTTCGGAGGAGGGTTCTTTGGGGCTGCTGGTTTTCAATCAGGCTTACGAGGAGGGGTGGATTGCCATTTGTACCACCGGGATTTGTAATGCTGATCATGTCTTAGTTAAT
The DNA here is from genome assembly GCA_964516255.1 of uncultured Candidatus Saccharibacteria bacterium. GTDB lineage: Bacteria > Patescibacteriota > WWE3 > UBA101185 > UBA10185 > CAZEWQ01. The sequence goes on along the minus strand of CAZEWQ010000035.1, from coordinate 5,205 downwards.
GATTGGGCAAATGGCTGGACTTTTGGGGAGGGGACTTATGTAGATGGTAGCCAGGGGATTGTCATACTATTCTGGCCGCAACTCTTGCAGTACTTGGGCTTTATATTTTTCGGGTTATTTCTGGTAAAAGCCGCCCTATTTAGGGGATCCCATAGCCCTTGACACCCTCACAGCTATAGGGTATAATCCTCAAGTAAAAATAATCGTTCGAATAGATCTACTGCCCGCGCATATTTTGCGCTTTATTTTTACCCCGCCCAAACATATAAATATGAATACAATATTTAACCAAAAATTTATAGTTCTGGCTGTGGCCCTACTCGTTTCTATGGTCCAGTTAAGCATAACCTCTAGTACAGCGGTTTACGCCGACTCCTATGGTGGAAGGTATAAGGAACGCTTTGTCGGAGTTTCCAAGGGAGTTAGAATCGAAGGTGAAAGCGACTTTCAGGACAAAATTACCGATGTTGAAAAAGACGAGGTAATCGAGTTTAGAATTAAAGTTAAAAACACCGGAAATTCTACTCTAAACGACATGAAAATGCACGATTTCCTTCCCGACGAACTCGTACAGATAGGGGACTCCGGTCTAACCGAGTACTGGGATGGCTTTGACGAGGATGAAACTAAAAAGTTTTACATCAAGGTCAAGGTTAAAGACGAAGAGTATGATCGCAAGAACTTTGAGAAATGTGTGGTCAACAAGGTGGAAATTGAGCGCGATGGAGATGAAATGGCTTCTGACACCGCTACCGTCTGCTACGGCGATGGGGAAGTGTCTGAGCTTCCTGAAACCGGGGTTGATTCCCCTCAAGTTTTGGGATTCGTCGGATTGGCCTTAGTAATCACCGGACTCTTAATGCGCAAGTTTAGGTTTAGGGCCTAAAAGGGGGCAGGTAAAACTGCCCCTCTGCCATTTATCCACTATTTGCTCCAGCGCCCGCCGCAGGCTATCAAGATTACCATGCACAAACAAAAAGCTTTCCTAGAGCAAAGATATTTCCAAATCACAGCTTTCATTTTTATGGTGCTTTTTTCCGTGGGGCTGGTTGCGGTGGCTCAAGATGTGTTTAAGGACCTTAACCTTAAGAAGAGTGTAAGTGGCAACGCCTCAAACGAGGCTAGCCAAAGTACAGCTTCTCGAGCTTACCTGAACCGATCGGAGAATTCAGCCTTCAATTCCGCCTTGACACCTATATATGACAAGCCGGTACGGCTTTACGCCAAATCGCTGGATGTTTCCGGCCAGCCGATTAAACTAGTGACCGCTTTAGATCTAAATTTGGTAGAAGTTGGCATCGACCAGGAAAATCGTATGAAAACCCCTGACAATTGGGACGAGGGGGGTTGGTATCTCAAGAGCGCCCGCCCCGGTGAGAAGGGCAATTTAATCGTAAACGCCCACTATGACGATGTCTTGGGTAATCCGGCGGCCTTTTGGAATCTAAAAGCTCTGAAAGTGGGGGATATAGTTGGTGTCCAAGACTCCCTGGGAAGGACTTATAAATATCAAGTAACCGAGAAGTTTTATTTAGGGGTTAACGCTCCCGATAGATTGCAAGTGCTGGAGGATGAAAAAGACAAATCTACCATCACACTAATTACCTGTGGGGGAGTGTGGCTTTTTGACCGTTTTACCTACAGTGACCGATTAGTGGTAAAAGGAGAACTTGCTTTATTGCAGTAAGAAAGGTTACAAACCTATTGACAAAACGCCTACTATAAGTTAAAATCTCCCGTAGGTTACTGCTTAAGACCCATTTTGCCCTTTTGTCCCCTGCTTTTTCTTCTGCTTTTCTGGCCAATCTTTAAGTCCGTTGATTTGTTATGTTCCAAGGTTGGGATTCGGTACGGTGCCACGTACGAATTGGGTAACTTTGGAGGGGGTACAGAAAGGTTGGGTTGGTTTACCCGACGCGACCTTTCTGTTCCCCCCGTTCCGTTTGAGCATATTGGCGCTGATTTCGCCGGAGTTGAAGCGCCAAAGTAGGGGAGGAGGGAAATATGTTTATTAGCGCCCATTTTGAGGATGATAGCTCGAATCCGGCCGCATTTTGGGAGTTGAAAAATTTAAAAGAAGGTGATAAGGTGTTTGTACTCGATGCTAGCGGCGAGACTTTTACCTACGTAGTGAAAGAGTCACTTTATGTTGACGCTTATGCCTCCGAAAGTTTGGACGTTTTGGAAGATGAAGAGGGAAAGTATGAGCTGACGTTGGCTACTTGTTCTGGAATTTGGCTTCCCGCTTACGGGACTTATAGTGACAGATTGGTGGTGAAAGCCGAGCTTTTGTAAGCGATTTGCTTTTGGGATTAGGGAGGTAGCACGGGGCAGTGGCTATCTCCCTATTCCGAGGGGCAAACGCAAAGCTTCCAATTTTAAATGCCTATACAAACTTCAAACCGAAATAGCACTAATGCTCATAATTCAAGAAGTGCCCCTGTAGGGGGTGGTCGCTCCGGTGGTTTGGGGGGTCGCTCTAATAATTCCGCCGCAAATGGGTCCGGCGAGTCAAGTGGGCCCAGATTTTTTTCAGGTGAGACTATTCCGGTGAAGGGGGTACTGGAAATATTACCGGACTATGGAATTTTACGTCAGGAAGAGCACAAAGATCTCGAGTTGCCCAAGGATGTATATATAAGCCAATCTCAAATTAAGCGCTTTAGTCTAAGAATGGGGGATATGATCACCGGTTTTGCCCGCCCCCCAAAGGAAGGTGAGCGGTATTTGTCTCTACTAAAGGTGGAAACGGTTGACGACAAGTCTCCGGAAGAAGCCAGAAAGCGCCCGCTTTTTTCTAAATTGACACCGATTTTCCCGGATGAGCAGTTGGTTTTGGAAACCGACGCCAAGACCATTTCTACGCGTCTAATTGATTTGGTTGCCCCCATTGGAAAAGGTCAACGAGCAATGCTTGTGTCTCCACCCAAGGCCGGTAAGACGTGGCTTCTTAAAGATATCGCCTCCGGTCTAACTAAAAACCACAAGGATATCACTCTGATGGTTGCACTGATAGGGGAGCGCCCGGAGGAAGTAACCGATATTGACCGAAACGTAGACGGGGAGGTTTTTGCCAGTAACTTCGATGAAACTCCTGATGAGCAGATCCGAATTGCGGAGGTGTGTCTGGAACGGGCCAAGCGCTTTGCCGAAAAGGGGCAGGATGTAGTGATCTTGATGGACTCCTTGACTAGGTTGGCTAGGGCGTATAACTTGGTGGTTTCCCCTTCGGGGCGTACTTTAACGGGGGGATTTGATCCTTCGGCCTTGTATCCGGCCAAACACTTTTTTGGTGCCGCCCGAAACCTTGAAGAGGGGGGTAGTTTAACCATTATCGCTACGGCTCTGGTTGATACCGGATCCCGTATGGATGACGTCATTTTTGAAGAGTTTAAAGGTACCGGAAACATGGAATTGCGTTTGGATCGCAACCTGGCTGACCGAAGAGTATTCCCTTCCATTGACCTAAAAGCCAGCGGCACTCGTCACGAAGAAGTGCTGTATGACAAGAAGATTTTCGAGTCGATCGTACGCTTTAGGCGCATGATTGATCTATTGGACGATAGGGAATGTACCCAGTTGGTTAGTGAGCGGTTAAAGAAATCCAAGACCAACAAGGAATTTTTAGAGAACTTGCATAAAGGAGAGTAAGGCGGACTGCCTTTTCCTCAAGAAACCTCCCCCAAAAAGTAATCTCTCCAAAATGATAAAATATACCCACAGCTATGCTTTTTACTTTAAAGCGCCCCAAATCCGAGCGGTATTCCCAATTAAGCTTTTTGGGCTTTAAAAGCCATGGTCGCAACGCTTTAGAGCGCTTTTTTAATACCTTTTCCGACTTTTTTTCCGCCTTGCGCACCTATGTCATTAAAAAAATCAAAAAGTTTGGTGGCCTTGTTGTATCTCTAGTCACTAACACCGGAGTCTTCCTGCGAAATACCAAATCTTTTGCCGTCAGAAAACTAATCTGGTCCCGAGGAAAGCTAGGACGACCCATTGCCACTGTAGCCATCACCGGTGCCGCCTTTGCCGTGTTCCTGTTTGGCGAGGTTTTTAACAGCACCAGGTTCGTAAGTACCCAGGAGGTCAACGCTGACTATCTAACGGGGACCACCGACATTATTGCCCAAAGAAATATTGCTACCACCACAATTCCTGAGGACAGAAAGCGCTCGGAACCTTTTGCCTATACCATAGAGTCGGGGGACACCTTGTTTGGTATCGGTGCGCGATTTAGAGTTTCAGCCGACGCTTTAAGATATATGAACGATCTCCCGGATGATGCAACTTTAAAATCGGGACAAACAATTGTCATTCCGCCTATCTCCGGATTGGTACATACGGTGGAAAGCAGGGACACCTTGTTGGATATTGCCAAAAAGTATGACGTCCCGGCGCAGGCCATTGCTGACTTTAACTACATAATCGACACTTCAACCTTGGCTGTGGGAACGGAGCTGGTTATTCCGGGTGCGACGGTGCCCCAAAAGCCGGTGATCATTCCAATAGATCTCGATGCACCTTTAATTGCGCCCGATGCCCATGCCAGCAAGGATCTTTGTGTCTGGCCTACAACGGTACGTTTGATTACTCAGGGCTACACTTGGTACCACAACGGAGTCGATATTGCTCCGCCAATAGGTGCGGGTATGCCGCCTATCTATGCTTGTACCGGGGGTAAGGTGGTTCGTGCAGGCTGGGATCCGTTTGGGCTTGGTTTGCGCGTGCTAATTGAACATAACGGCGGCTACGAAACCGTATACGGGCATATGAGTCGTATTGATGTGGGTGTAGGTGACACTGTAAGTAGGGGGCAAAGTATCGGTCGCCTTGGAAACACCGGACGATCAACAGGCCCGCACGTTCACTTTATGGTAAAGTTCAATGGCGTTTCTCAGAACCCATTGAATTATATGCGCTAAGGTTGTGTTGGAGGTGGGGAAAAGTGCTATTTTCAAACACGAAATTATGATAGATATTGCGGAAATTAAAGTAAAAGCAGGAAACGGTGGTGACGGCAAGGTTTCCTTTAGGCGCCTTAAATTTATCCCTAAGGGTGGCCCCGATGGGGGAGACGGAGGTAATGGTGGTTCTATCTATATCCAAACTGATCCCAATCTCAACACTTTGCGTTTTTTTGCTGGTAAAGATCGTTTTGAAGCCAAAAACGGCGAACCAGGCAAGGGCAAAAAAATGCATGGTAAA
>CAZEWQ010000034.1:0-5895 GCA_964516255.1 uncultured Candidatus Saccharibacteria bacterium | reverse complement strand
GGTAAACTGGCACTGGAGGCAAAAACAAAGACCAAGCTTCCCGCCAAAATAGCCTGAAAAAGTGCGCTGTTTAAAGTACGTTCCTTAACCTGTTCTCTATGATGGACAATGTAAGAAACCGCGCCGCTGTAATCTTTGTGCCGCAGAAACCCTTTAAGGTGCAGCGAAAAGTCGTCAGCCGGCTCCAGAAAATAGGCATAAATAAAGTAGTCGAGATCCAAAAGAAAAGTGCCCACAAGGCAAATGACCACAATGGCGGCAATGTACACCGGGTTTTTTTCCACGCGGATGGCGATCAAAACGACAGCCAGAACCATAGACAGCAAAAGGGGTATTTTAAATTTATCCAGCAGGAGTTTGACCATAAAATTCTTAACCTTTAGATGATTTTACTATGATTAGGGGGGTTTAGGCTAGCTTTTTGTTTTGGCTTCGGGCATGGCTTTATTGGAGCCTCCTTTTTTGAGTTGACTTAGTTTCCACATGAAGAGACGGCCTTTAGTAGTGGCGTTTTCTGAACGTAAAACAAACTCGCGCGCACATTCCAGTAAATTCCGATCTTCGTTTTTGGCTAGTTTTATGTATAAGGCACGATGTTTTAGATCGCTAAACTCTTCGGCTAGGCGGTTGCCGTAAGCTTGAAATTCATGCTTGTTGCGCACATCGGGGGTGAAACTTTTTAATTTCAAAATGTTGGCGGCACTACTCATGGGCATAGGTCTATTTTAATAAATTTGACGTGGCAAAAGAAGAAATTAAAGTTAGTAGCTTCCGCCTTTTTTGGCTTTGTATATATCTTTTATCTCGGTAAGACTGGTGGTGTCGGTGGGGCCTTTGTCGTCGCGGAACTTGATCAGTCGCGGGAATTTTAAAGCCAGTCCGGCGGTGTGATTAGGAGATTTGGTTATTTCATCTGCCCCCAGTTCGACGACAATTTTGGGCTTAACCCACACGTCCGGGAAAAGAGTTTTATCTACCTTTACGTTAGTAGGGGGCTGGTCAATTTTTATTTTGTCGACTTCGCGCTTTAAATATTTCCATTGCTCGTCGGTAAGGCCGGTTCCCACTTTGCAAATTGTTTTGTAGGAATGAGTTTTGTCCTCGTAAATACCGGCCAAAAACCCTCCCAGGCCAAATTTAGAACGGTCACCTTTTCCGTGATAGTAGCCGAGAATTACGCAATCTGTAGTATCGACTGCGTGTTTTAGTTTGACCCAGGCAAAACTTCGGGCACCCGCCTGATAATCCGAGTCCGGCCTTTTGGCGATTAGCCCTTCAAGTGCTTTCTTTTTGGCCTCGTCAAGAAATTGTGCCAGTTCCTTGGAGTCAGTTGTATCCAAGTGGGAATCGACCACAATGACTTTTCCAGGCTCGATTATTTTTTTGAGGAGTTTGCGGCGCTCGATGAGCGGTTTGTTCATTAGCGATTTTCCGTTTAGGTACAAGAGATCGAAGACGAAATACTTGAGGGGAATGTTTTTTACCGCCTCGGCCACGCCGTGTTTGCGTTTTCGTTGCATGGTTTCTTGCAGTGGCAGGAATTTGCCGGTTTTTTTGTTGTAGCCAATGGCTTCGCCGTCTAAAATAGCCGATTGGGCGTCTACTTGTTTTTCGGCGGCGGAGATGATGTCGGGGTATTGATGGGTGGTTTCCTCTTGGTTGCGGGTAAAGGTTTTTATAAAGATTTTTGGTTTTTTGTCGTGGCCTTTAGGGGAATCTTGGAAAAGCCCTTCCTGCTCAATTTCTTTGGCCGCTACCTTTTTGCTTTTATCCAAGTGAAGCTGTACTCGCGTTCCATCAAACTTAAATTCGGCCCAGGCGCGCTCCATTTTTTCGATAATTTCTTGGGGGGAGGAGAGTCGCTGACACTTTTGGGCCAAAATGGGCACGCCGGTTTTGATTTGCACATTTTTAATGCCCGCCAGTCCCCTGGTTTTAATTTGTTTGGTCAGATATCCGATGTCGGGGTAGTTGGCGTACTTGGCTTCGATTTCGGCTTTGGCAATTTTGGCACTCTCCTTGTCTTTTGATACCAGTTGAGCCAGCGCGTCGAGGACAGTTAGCTCCGAGAATCCCAGACGGGTGGTTCCCAAAACCATTCTGATTAAATATTTAGCCGAAAGTTTGTCTAGATTCTTGAGTATGTCGGCCAGTTTGGAGATTTTGGCATCTTGGGATCCCGCACCTTCGGTTAAAGCTACTTCGATTAGCAACTTGTGCACTTTTTCCACGGAGTTTTTTCCTGCATCTTTTTGCGGTGCCAATTCAAAGGCCACATTTCCCAGGTCGCCCAGCTTGGCGTAGGCCCTTTTCACCTCGTCTTTTTTTCGGTTGTAGGCAACTTCCAGCACGCGGATAATCATTTTGTCGGCAATGTTAAATTTGGGGTTTTCAAAGGGGGCTTTAAGTAGGCCTAATGAAAGGTAAATTCCCAAGTCCACCTCGCTTTGGGGCAAATCCTTAACCAAGTCGGTCAGAATATCGGTAATTTCTAGGCGTTTAGGAGTGGATTCCAGTTTTTCTAAATACTTGGCAAATTGGGAAAAATTCATAAACCTATTATACAGGGCTATTTCAACTCATATCTCGACGATTTAGTGCTTCCCATTTTGACCACAATCCCCTCGTTTATCAGCTTTTTAAGATCACGCAAAACTGAATCCTCGGAAATTTCGGGAAAAAGCATGCCAAAATCTCGATTCCGTACCAACCCATAATCCTGCAAGTATTCCACGATTTTTTCTTGGCGGGGGGTAAGCTTGGTCCTTCCCGAAGCCTTAGCAATTTTAGTATCCTTGGCCAGAAGCAAAACCTTCTCTTTCAGATTCAGCGCTTCAGAAGCAAACCCCTCCACAAAATATTCGACCCAGGGGGTAAAATCCCGTTCGTCTTGCCCCATAACCGCGGCGTGGAGCGCCTGGGCATATTCCGCTTGGGTGCCGATATAATAATCTTCCAAACATAAAAAATCGTTCAGCCCGTAGGAGCTGACTTTTAGCGCGATTCGCACCGCTATGTCCGAAACGCTGGAGTTAAATTTTTCAAACGGTTTGATGAGCTCGATTTCGGCTTTTAAAATGGCCGCCACAATCATCGGATGAGTTTGTCTGGCGTCCACGCTGTTGTACCAATCGAAAAGATCAGTCATTTGGGCTAAAATCTCATCGGGTGCGGCTCCGCTGGTGTGATTTTCAGATTTTTCGCTGCGGTATGATGCTGTTCCGGCTAAAATTTTGTGGATTTCGTTAAGGTCTTTTTCCTCCAAGTCCATATTTTGCGAGATTTCGCCGGCTTTTTCTAACGCTTCGCTTAGATTTTGCACTTGCATGGGGGCGTGTTTGTCTAATCCATCAACATATTTTTTGATTTTGGGTTCTGCCACATTAACTTTTTCTAACTGGAGATTATTAAAAATAGTGCCGACGCAAGCTTCTTTTTGGAGTTGTTTTTCCCAAGTGGGGAGAATAGTGGTGTGGTCGATTATAGCCTTGGCATACTCCACCGCGGAGATGTTTTTGAGCATTTTGTTAGTGATGGCATATTCCGGTATGAGCATAGCTGCTCATAATTCTCGCATATTTCCCGCAGAAAACCAAGCGGCTAGATGGGAGTTTTTTGCTATGGTGCGGGGCTAAAGTTGAATGGTGACTGCAGTTGCCACATTGGGAATCTCATCCCGCGAGGTGGAGGTAATAATAGTTTGTTGCTTATCCACAATGCTGCCCACGGCCTCTCGATGATGCTCATCCAACTCGGAAAAGATGTCATCTAACAACAAAACCGGGCGTGCCCCTCTTTTATCCAACAAGAAGTCGATTTCACATAATTTTAGCGCCAAAAGTACACTTCGCTGTTGGCCTCGCGATCCAAAATTGGATATATTGCGTTCGTCCAACAAAATTTCCAGATCGTCGCGATGAGGGCCAGATAAAGTTCGCCTGGCCAAAATCTCTTTTTCCACCTGTCCCAAGTTTATGGGGCTTTTTTTATACACAATGTCCACCGGAATGTCGCCATTTAACACTTTCCCATGCCCCGGCAGTTTATCTTTAAAAAATTTCAAAAGCTCACCCCGCCCTTTTTGGATAATTTTCCCGTTTTCGGCCAGCTTTTTATTCCAAAACTCAATTTGCCGCCAGCCTCGCCCTGTTTTAGCAATCGTTTCCAGCAATTTGTTTCGGCTTCGCATTATCTTGATGTATTGAGTATGTGCTACCTTGTATCGCGCATCCGTTTGAAAAAGCACGGCATCCATGTAATCGCGTCGCAGGGTAGGGGGTCCGGTGATAATTTGAATGTTTTCGGGTGTGAAAAGCACGGTATTTAGGATACCCGCCACTTTTTGCACCGGTTTGGCCACTTTGTTGAGTTTTACCTTTTTCGATGACAAGTTTTCGTAGTTGGGGTTTTTGATCACCATCACTTCCAGGAGGTGGGAATCGCCGTTTGCTTCAATATTAGCCTCGGCTCGGGCGAAGTTGGTATCATGAGTGATCACTTCGTGGTCGTATCCCGGTCGAAACACTTTGGTGGTAGCTAAAAGGTGGATGGCTTCTAGAACGTTGGTTTTGCCTGCGCCGTTGTCGCCGATGATTAGGGTAGTTTGAGGGTCAAATTCCAGTTTTTGATCGATATGGTTCCGGTAGTTTGTGAGGTTTAAGTTAGATATCTTCATTTTGGTTGACACTTGGGGCAAAAATAAGTTCCGCGGCCGCCCAACTTGATTTTTGCTGTTTTTCCGTGACATTTAGGGCAAATTTTTTGGTTATAAATTTTGAAGTGGTCTTGCTGAGTGCCCTTTTGGCCTAGTGCGTCGACATAATCACGTAGGGAGGACCCGCGACGTTTGATCCCTTCCTTTAGTACGGCACGAATACTTTTCAAAAGGTCTTCGGATAATTTTCGGTTTATGGTGTTGCTTGGAGTCTGTGGGTGGATTTTAGCTAAAAATAGCGCGTCGGTGGCATAAATGTTTCCCAGCCCGGATATAATTTTTTGGTCTAAAAGTACATTTTTTATCGCCGTTCTCTTGCTTTGTAGGATTTCCCAAAACTTTTGCGCCGTAAAGGTTGGAGATAGGGGATCGGGTCCGTACCTGTTTTTTAGATTTTCTAGGGCTGCGGCGTCCAGGACTTCCACTTTTCCGAATTTTCGCACGTCTTTGAGGATTAACTGCTTGGTTGAGCCATTTTTCTGTAGTTTGAACACAACTCTGTCCCATTTGCCACTCTTTTCTTTTGGGGAGCACAATAGAGTACTGCCGGTCATTCCCAAATGGAGGAGGAGAAAGCGGTGGGAAGAAAGGTCAAAACAAATGTTTTTGGCGATTCTAAAGACTTTTATGATCTTGGCGTCGGTAACGTCGTGAGTAAAGGCCTTTTTGTTAGGTAAGACCCTGTAGCTTCCGTTGACGGTGACGTTTTTGACGGTGAAACCGGTGATGTTTTGGTTTAAATCGGTGACAATGGTGTGTACTTCGGGGAGTTCCGGCATGTTGATATTTTAACACCTTAAGGCTGTGGGATACTCTCGTGCTTGGGGATTTTGAAGCCTCGAGAGTACCCCTTTGCTATTGGCCGTTTTCGGTTAATTAGTGGTACCGGAAGATTACGAGGAGGGATCGACCTTTGAAGGTCACGTTAGCTTCGCCCTTACCCAACCTCCTGATCAGTTCGTCAGCTAATTCTTGCATATCCCCTATCTCTTTCGGTATCTCCAACTTCATCCTGGACTGCTGGCCGCCCGCTCTGACGGTTATAACGTTGGCGATGAGGACGTCCCGTTTAAAGTCGGGATGTAACGCACTCATCCTATAGAGCTGTTGCCTTCCGTTCATGGTCCCACTCCTTTCTATAAGTTAGTGGTTTTGGACTGGATAAAAGTTTTTACCTCTCC
>CAZEWQ010000033.1:0-5965 GCA_964516255.1 uncultured Candidatus Saccharibacteria bacterium | reverse complement strand
GCTCGATTGGTTCTGGTTCAATTAGTGGTTGTTCGGGCGGTGGCGATGGCGGTGGTTTGTCCCACGGCTGTATCGGTGGTGGTGGCGGTGGTGGAGTAGTCGGTTGATCTGGTGGGCTAGACGCGGGCGGATTTTGATCTGGTGGTGGCGTTAAATTTTGGGCAGGTTCGTTCATAAAGATATGATTTCATAAAACAAGGGGGCAAGCAAGCGCTTGATGTATAATTTATACTATGACCAATTCCAAAACTAATAAAATCACCAAAGTAATTATTCCTGCGGCGGGTTTTGGCACTCGGTTTCTTCCTCAAACTAAAGCCATGCCCAAAGAGATGCTTCCCATTGTAGACAAGCCGGTTGTTCAATACGTGGTAGAAGAAGCAGTGGATGCAGGAATTCAAGACGTGATCATTGTTACCAGTTGGCATAAGCGTGCGTTAGAAGACCATTTTGATTACCCTTACGAACTGGAAAAGCGCCTGATGGAGTGGGGCAAAGAGAGCAAAATCGAGGAAATCCGTAAAGTATCGGATATGGCTAATTATATTTATATTCGCCAAAAAGGTCCTTATGGAAACGCTACTCCCATCAAATGCTGCAAGCACCTGCTGAAAGACGAGCCTTTTTTGGTGCTCTGGGCGGATGAGTTTATGATTGTAGAACCCTCTCGATCGAAGCAAATGTTAGACGCTTATGAAAAGTATGGAACCACTATTTTGTGCGGGATTCGTACCGATGACCCGGCGGATACCAAAAAGTATGCCTACGTTGATGGTGAAAACTTGGAGAATGGGGTTTGGAAAGTAAATCGACTGATTGAAAAGCCCGGTCCCGACAAGGCACCTTCCAATTTATCCATCATTTCCGGTTACGTTTTAACACCCGACATTTTCCCCGTTTTAGACACCCAAAAGCCCGGAAAAGGTGGGGAATACTATTTAACCGACGCGATCGACACCCTAGCCCAGGAAAAACCCGTCTACGCCGTCGAAATTAAAGACGGTCGCTACTACGACACAGGAAACAAACTGGCTTACTTAAAAACTAACATCGAAATCGGGCTTGAAGATGAGGAAATCGGCGAAGATCTAAAGGAGTTTTTGGAAAGTCTGGACTTAGGCTGACGCGGTTTCTTTCTCTTTCCGTACAACGCCTTCCTTGACTTTAGTGGCTTGTCGACCGACACGGCCTCTCAAGTAGTACAATTTAGCGCGTCTTGCTTTTCCGGGGGTGAGAACATCAACTTTTTCAATATTGGGCGAATGTAAAGGAAAAATTCTCTCCACCCCGATTCCGCCGACGCCGATTTTGCGTACGGTAAAGGTTTTGGACATTCCTTCTCCGCGTTTAGCAATCACAATCCCGGAAAACGGCTGAATTCTGGTCTTTGCGCCCTCTGTAATTTTGTAATGAACACTTACGGTGTCCCCGGGCTTAAAATCAGTATTTACTTTTGTTTGAGGCTCTGTGATAACCATAGAACGTATTGGAGGATAACAGATTTTTGCTTAGGTATCAATTAGGCTTTGGCTTTTACTTTTACCTGTGCGGTAACTTCGACGCCCTGTTTTGAAGCACTTACCGAGATGCTGTCGCCTTCCACAATCTCCCCCGCAATTAACTTTGAGGAAATTACGTTCTCGATTTCCTTTTGGATAAGGCGTCTTAGGGGGCGGGCGCCGTATTCCTCGCTGTATCCGGTTTTTACCAAGTATTTTATGGTTTTATTGTCCACATTTAGAGCGATCTTGTGTTCGTCCAGCAGTTTTTGGGTCTTTTTTAGGAGTAGAACCACAATTTTTTCGAGATCTTGTTTGGTTAGGTTTTCGAAAATCACAATTCCGTCTATTCGGTTTAGGAATTCGGGTCTAAAGGAGTCTTTTAGGATGCTTTGGATGCGCTTTTTGAAATCGTCCTTCTCTTTGTTGGGACCTTTGGTTTTTTGTGATGCGGCCGCCGCGCCGAATCCGATGTCCCCTTTTCTTAGCACGTCAGAACCCACGTTGGAAGTCATAATTAAAATAGTGTTTTTGAAATCGACCGTTCGCCCTTTACTGTCGGTCAAGCGGCCGTCTTCCAGAATTTGGAGCAGCGCATTGAAGACGTCGGGATGAGCCTTTTCTATTTCATCCAGCAAAATTACGGAAAATGGTTTGCGGCGCACCGTGTCGGTGAGGTGTCCGCCTTGTTCAAAACCTACATATCCGGGAGGGGCACCTATCATCTTGCTTACCGAGTGCTTTTCCATGTATTCACTCATGTCTACGCGGATAATCATGTCTTCGTCACCATACAAAACCTCGGCCAGGGCTTTGGATAGTTCCGTTTTACCTACTCCGGTGGGGCCTAGGAATAAAAATGAACCGATTGGCCTTTTGGGATCTTTTAACCCCGCGCGAGCCCGCCTAATGGCTTCGCTCACCACTTTTACGGCCTCTTCTTGACCCACCACTCTTTCTTGCAGCTTTTCTTCCATGTGAAGGAGGCGCTCTTTTTCCCGCACGCTAAGTTTTTCTAATGGAATTCCCGTAGCACGGGAAACCACTTTGATAACGTCTTCGGAAGTCACTTCGGGGATGTCTTCTAATTTTGTTTTAGTCCAAATATCTAAAAGTTCCGCCTTGATTTTTTCCAAAACTTCGACTCGCTTTCTCAGCGTTTCCTTTTTGGCCTCACTAACGTCGTTATTCCTAAGATCCTCTTTTGCAGCTTTAAGTTCTTCCTCAACACCCCTCAAATTTGCCGGTTCTTTAACTTGCGTTAGTCGCACCAAGGCACCGGCCTCGTCAATTAAGTCAATGGCTTTGTCGGGCAAAAAGCGATCGCTAATATATCGGTCAGACATTTTCACGGCTGTTTTTATGGCTTCATCGGTGATTTTTACTTGGTGATGTTTTTCGTACCGTTCGCGCAAGCCCTTTATGATATCCACCGTTTGTTCGGCGGTGGGCTCGTTAACTATAATGGGTTGAAATCTTCGCTCGAAGGCAGCGTCTTTTTCGATGTGGCGGCGATACTCGTCAATAGTGGTGGCACCTATCATTTGCAACTGTCCTCGCGCTAGAGCGGGTTTCAAAATGTTGGCGGCATCGATGGCACCTTCCGCGTTTCCGGCGCCAATAACCGTGTGAAGCTCATCCAAAAATAAAATGATTTGTCCTTGAGATTCTATAATTTCATTAATTATCTCTTTGAGCCGATTTTCAAACATTCCCCGGTGGCTAGTGCCCGCCACAATGGAGGCTAGGTCCAAGGCAAAAACTCTTTTACCCCGCAATGGCTCGGGAACCTGGCCACTGACAATTCTTTGAGCTAATCCTTCGGCGATGGCGGTTTTACCCACACCGGGATCGCCAATCAACACCGGGTTGTTTTTGGTTCGACGGGACAAAATGTGTATCACCCGCTCAATTTCGTCTTTCCGGCCAATTACCGGATCCAATTTATCTTCTTTTGCCAGTTTAGTGAGATCCTGCCCAAATTTATCCAGTTTGGATTTAGAAGTGTCGTCGGTAGCCTTTTGCATTTCGTTAAAGCATTTTTCACACAAGGCCATATAGACCTGCTTGCCTTCAACGAGCCGACTGGTTGTGATAATTGCAGGGCGTTGCCCGCAGCGGTGACATAAAACCATACACTAAATCTCTCTAACACTTATCATGAAGTAGCTCTTTAGCACTGCCCTAGTTTAAGTGATAACGAGCTCGTTGTCAATCCTTTGATTAAAGCAGCAGCCCGATCAATGCTCCCAAACGTCGCCCACAAAGGGCTCGGATTCAATGGGCACGTTTTTAACCACCACTTTCGCTGCCCTGATCATTTCGGATCGTTGTACTTTGGCCCAATCCTCTGCTTGGTCATCACGAACCTCAAATACTACTTCGTCATGAACGGTAGAAACAGGCGCGGCGTCAACCCCATCCTTTTTGATGCGATTCCATAAAAACACCAAAGCAATTTTGGTGGCGTCAGCGTTAGTACCCTGAATGGGGTGGTTTTTAGCTTCCCGTTGAATGGCGCCAATTCTTCGGCGGTAATCCGGATCGCTGCGTTCAGGAATCACGTACTGACGCTTTCTCCCTAATGGCGTGGTGCTGTATCCTTTTCTAAGGGCTTCTTTAGCGACTCTATCTAACCATCCTTTGATGCTGGGGTAATTCTTAAAGTATTTATTCATTAAATCCTCGGCCTCTTCTACGCTTTTGTCGATTTGTTTGGCTAAACCTTGCGCTCCCATGCCGTACACCAGTCCAAAATTTATGGCTTTGGCGGCCTGTCTCTGTTCCGGATACTTCTTCCTAAAATCCGGCGTATATTCCAAATCGAACATGAGAGACGCCGTGTGAGAATGTAAGTCATACCCCTTTTCTATGGCCTGACAGAGCATTTTGTCCCCGGATAAGTCAGCCAGAATCCTCATTTCCATGGAGGAGTAGTCGGTGGTGACCAATTTATATCCGGGTTCGGGGTTCATACATTTTCTAAAGGGAGCCTCCTCCGAAACCTTAGGGATCTGCTGTAAATTGGGATTTCGACAGGCAAATCTTCCGGTGGCAGTCCCCAACTGCATAAAATCCGGGTGAATGCGTCCGGTTACTTTACTGATTTTCGCCAACAAGTTCTCCCCAAAAGCTGAAATTAGCTTTTCGTAGCCTCGATAGTCGCGTAAGGCTTTGGCCACCGGATGATCTAAAGTCAGCAAAATCCCCACCCCGGTGGAAGGGATGTTTAAGCCAATCCGATTATTAAAAAGGTCCATTAACTGTACCTGGCTATTCATGTTGATGGCGTCGGCTACTCCCCCAAACATGTCCATTTGTTTTACGTTGTAATAGGGCCTGACTAACTCTTGAAACTTTTGGGCGTGTTCATGTCGCTTTACGGCCAGGTTTTTTAATATTCCTCGCCATTGGGGGACATTTATTTTCATTCCTTTAAGTTCCATTTCGGCGACCACTACGGTTACGGCAAATTCCAGCTTAGCCACGTTGGTAAGCCCTTCCTCTTGGATTCGTGGATACTGCCTCTCCATAATTGGGTGTAGCACCAATACATCTAAGGCGGAATATTTCAGTTGATCCTCAGTGATTTTTCCGGTGTAATTGACAAAGGTTTCTCTGACGTCTTTAGCCTGTACGATTTCTAAATACCTGTGGGATAACGCGGACAGTTTTGACGGTTTGGGGTTTATGCCGGCATCTAAAATTGATTCCGCCAGCATGGTGTCATACATGTTGTTGACCGAAACTCCGGTTTGGGTTTTAAGAAATCCGTAGTCGAACTTTCCATTGTGGAAGATTTTAAGTGTTTTGGGGTTTTCCATTATTTTTTTGTATAATGGGATATCTTGTAGTTTTAGTTTTCTGGCGTCAAAGATGTAGGCAATTTCGGGGGTTCCAATTTGAACTAAAAGTAGAGTCGTTGTATAGGGTTCTAGCCCAGTTCCTTCGATGTCAATGGCGATTATGGGCTCTTTTTCCAGCTTTCTTAGAGCTTTTTCGGCTTTAGCTGGCGTGGTCAGGTATTCGTATTTTGGGTTATCTGGGTCGAACTTAAGCTCCATATGTGTAGGCGATTTATTTCGTCAATATGTCTTCCACTACCACCCTTGTTATTTTCGCGTCGGCTTTTCCTTTGGTTTCACGCATAACTTGTCCCACCAAAAATTCCAGGGCGCCGGTTTTGCCTTTTTGATAAGTTTCTACCGCTTGAGGGTTTTCCGCGATCACTTTTTTAGCGATTTCTTCCAATTGTGATGCGTCTGAGATTTTATCGTCTTGTTCTTGTAACTTTTGGATGAACTCACTTGTTTCCAAGTCTTTAAATTCAACTTTGTTCAGAAGCAGGTTGGCGATTTTTGCGGGGTCGGCGCTGTTTTCGAGGTCCTTGTTTTTGGTTTCACGGACGATTTGCTCAAACTTTTCTCGTAGCTTATCATTCCCACCGGCGGAAAGTATGACCGCGT
>CAZEWQ010000032.1:0-6346 GCA_964516255.1 uncultured Candidatus Saccharibacteria bacterium | reverse complement strand
TGTTGAGTCCAAATTTGATGGGTTCGATTGCACCGGCGAAAATTCTAGCTACCTCTGCGACGGTTTTGGCCGGAATAATTATTGAGAAGTCTTCTGCCCCAACATTACTTTCTTTATTTCCGGTGCCGGTTGAGGCGGTGGCGTCAATGGTCACTTCAGAAAGTCTAAATCCGTCGGAGGAAGCAATGGTTAAAACGCCTTTCCCCCCTCCGTCGTTGCCGCCGTCCCATTTAAACAACGTTCCTGTAAGAACTGGTCTGCTTTCATCGGTGGAGGCGGCAAAAGTAACCATGGAGACAGCTTGGGCAAAGGAGGCGGGATCAAGTTCGATGTGGGGAATCTCTTTTGAAAACGTTGGTAAAGCGGGATAATCCTGAGGGCTCGCGCCGTTAAATTTTGACTTGGTCTTTTCGGATTTGATGTGTAAAATCTCTTCTTTTAATACGGCCTCTAACGTGTTAGGTGACAAATTAGAAACGAACTCTTTGATTAGTTTAGCGGGAATGGTGATGCTTCCTTCTTCTTCTACGGAAGCACCGATGTAGGTTGAAATGGCTGTTTCCAGGTTGGTGGCGCTTAATTTTACGCGTCCGTTTTCGGCGGAAATCAAAGCATGCGAAAGAATGGGTAACGCCGATTTGGTGGGGATTGCCCGGTATATAATGTTTAATCCTTTGTTTAGGTTTTCTTGAAGACAGGTAAACTTCATGTTACTGTTTAAGTTTCAAAACGACACGTCTTTCGAATCTTTCCCCGGTGCTTTCGGAGTCGATATCCGGATAGTCCGTAATTAATATATGAACCTCCCGCCTCTCCGAGGGTTTCATGGGTGGCATTTCCATATCCTGCTGCATAAATCTGACGCGGTCAATGAGGCTTTTGGTAATATCCAAGATTTTCTCACTGCGTCTCTTGCGATAATCGTTTATGTCCACTATGACGCGGGTTCTTGGCTCATCACTTTTCTCCTTTACCTTTCGCAACAAAATTGTATTCAAAAAGGATTGAAGGGCATCCAAAGATTCTCCGTGGTAGCCAATTAAAAAGCTAAGTTCGTCGCCTTCAATTTCGACTTGAAGATTCCTATTACTGTTATTATTATCGCCCTCACTATCACCTCCATCTTCTGGTTCAACTTCCGAAAGAGTGTATTCAGGGCTAATCCCCAGATAGCCAAAAATTGTATCTAAGGCTTCTTTTACGAGAGTGGTCCTATCCATTATTTGCTTTCTTTGGGCAATTTAGGCAGTTTATTTAACTCAGGCAAGTCAGTCAAACCGATGTAGCTTTTTGCCTTTTTGATCCAAGGAGTCAGGCCTCCCCATCCGCTCAAAAAGTAAGTTTGCACCATTTGGAAAAGAGTCGAGGTCAGTATATAGAGCATCACCCCGGATGGCAAGGTTACACCAATGACAAAGTTCATTATGGGCATGGTGTAGATCATTTGTTTTTGCATGTTGGCCATCATGTCGTCACTTTTTTCGGGAGTCTTCTTGGCTAGTTTTACCTCGTCTTTAACATAAGGCATGGTCATTTTACCCACCAAAAACTGTAATCCGGCAGAAAGCACGGCTACGGTAAAAAAAGGATCTTTTTCAGCTAAATTTAAATGCAGAAACTTGGTGTTTATAGCTTGTTCAACGCTTAGTTTCAAAAAGTCAAAGTACAAGCTGGAGTTGATGGCGGCAATGTCGGCGTCGATTATAAGTTTTCGAATGACGTTGTATAGAGCAATTAACACTATCAACATGGCAATTTGTGATATACACCCGCTAGAGGGATTTATTCCGTGCTGTTTATAAAGTTCCATTTGGGCTTGTGCCTGTCTCTTTTTGTCTTTTTTATATTTGGCTTTTAATTTTTTGAGTTCGGGTGCAAGTTCTCGCTGCTTTTTCATGGTTTTCATGGAGGGGAGAACAATAGGAAGAAGGACAACTTTTATTAAAACGGTCATTAAAATTATGGAAATCCCCAAACTTGAGGTAAACGAATATATCCCCACCAAAAGGTTGAGGAGAGGGTTAACCAGCGCTGTATTCCAAATTATTCCAATCATATGACTTTATTAACTAACAGGGTCGTAACCCCCTTTACAAAGTGGGTTACACCTAAGTATACGCCAAAAGCTTTTGGCGCCACCCTTTATTATCCCATACTTTTGAATCGCTTGATGGGAGTAGCGGGAGCAACTGGGCTCAAATCGACACAATTTTACCCCATATCTACCGGATGACAGGTGCGCTTTGTAGAAACTTAGCAACATCAGAATCAATTTCTTCATAAGTTTTTTCCAAACAGGCCACTTTGGGATGAATGACCACCCACAAATTATCTTTTATATTAGCAACTTTATGTCGAAAACTCTCGCGGAATAAACGTTTGATGCGATTTCGTTTGACAGCACTTTTGTGAAACTTGTTGGAGACCACGAAACCGATTTTGGGCGGGCCTTCGTAATTGGTGGGGGTAAGATAGTAGGCGTGAAAAAGCCCGGCGTTAAAGTAAGTTCCGTGTTTGCGGGTGACGTTAAATTCAAAGCGAGTAGTTAGTCGGTTCGGTTTTGGTAGCATCACTTACCATTATAGGCGATTGCCAATCTTTTTCTACCCTTGGCCATACGTCGCTTCATGGTGCGGATCCCTCCTTTTGAGGCCATGCGCTTCAAAAACCCATGTTTTCTCACTCGTTTTTTCTTTTTTGGTTGCCAAGTTCTTTTAGGCATAGTGGGAGGATTTTAGCTTATTTACAGGCTTTGGTCAATTGGGATATATGATAAAATGGCCTATATATGCCAGCGTAGCTCAGGGGTTAGAGCGGGCGTTTCATAAGCGCTAGGTCGGTGGTTCAAGTCCACCCGTTGGCACCAAGCATTACGCTGTTTGTGGCTCTGTCGTGCTAAACTTTGTGTATGAGACTCTTTTCCAAGCGGAAAAAAAGAATTTTGACCGGAGATAATCCAACGGGGAGATTGCATCTGGGTCACTATGTAGGTTCGTTGGAAAACAGAGTGAAACTTCAAGACGAGTACGAGACATTTATCATTTTGGCCGATATGCATGCCTTTGCTTATCCCAAATATGTTTCCGATCCGGGAATGGTTAGTGAATCGGTTCTGCAGGTGATCATGGATAATCTGGCGGTGGGACTGGATCCTAAAAAGGTGTCATTTTTCGTGGAGTCGGGGATCCCCGAGATTTATGAGTTGGGCATAATCTTTAGTATGTTGGTTTCTCATAACCGTGCAATGCGAAACCCCACTATAAAAGACGAGATTCGCGATAAGAAAATGGGGGAGAATTTTTCGCTGGGGTTTATTAATTTTCCCATTTTGCAGGCGGCAGATATTTTATGTGTTAAAGCAGATCTTGTTCCCGTGGGAGAAGATCAGTTACCCCATATTGAGCAAACCAATGAAATTGGGCGGCGATTCAACAACCTTTATGGGCAAACCTTTAACGAAGTGGAAGGCCGCGTAGGAAAAGTGAAGCGTCTGGTCGGAACCGACGGAGGTGCCAAAATGACCAAGTCCATTGGAAATTGCATATTCTTGGGTGATTCCGAGGAGGTGGTGCGCGAAAGAGTTATGGCCATGTTTACCGACCCTAAGCGGATCCATGCCACTGATCCGGGGACCGTCGAAGGCAACCCTGTTTTTGTTTATCACGACACTTTTAACCCAAACACCGGTGAAGTTGAGGATTTAAAGGCTCGCTACCGTGAAGGACAAGTGGGGGACGTCGAAGTCAAAGAAAGACTGTTCACTGTGTTAAACGAGTTTTTGGGTCCAATTCGAGAGAAACGCGCGTATTACGAAGGCCATTTGGATGAAGTCAAAGACATTTTAAAAGAAGGCACTCAAAAGACCCGGTTGGAAACCCAAAAGACATTGGAGGAAGTCAAAGAAAAGATGAAACTCTTTGCTTTGTAGGCACTTTGTATTTTCCGTTGTTACAGCATATAATGCTAAAGCTATGGCTAAGAGTGTAGGTAAGAAGGTAAAAAAACCGCAGCACAGTATTTTTGGCAACGTTTTCTTTTACGTTTTCGCTTTTGCCATTGGATACCTAATTTTGATCGCGGTTTCATCTAACGAATTCAACGGGGAAAAACGCCCCATAAATGAAACTCTCAACTTAATTCACGATGGCAAGGTTCAAGATATTACGGTGGCCGGCGACAATATTGAGGTTTTGCTTCAAGATGGCACCAAATTTTCTTCCAAAAAAGAATCGGGCATTTCTTTTGACGAGATACTAAAGAATAACGAGGTGGATCGCGGCAAAATTGTGGGGGAAGTTGTTGTTGAACAACGCCTAACTTTCGAGCAAATTTTGATTCCGCTTTTGAGTTTTGGGTTGCCCATTTTGATTTTACTTTTTATTTTTAGGCAAATGCGTGGGGCCGGCGGTGAGATGTTTTCATTTGGAAAATCGCGAGCCCGTTTGTTTAATAAAGAAGCCGGCAAGAAAGTTACGTTTGCTGATGTGGCAGGGGTCGAGGAAGCCAAAGAGGAAATGTTGGAAATCGTGGATTTTTTGAAGCGTCCGGAAAAGTATAGGAAGGTGGGGGCGCGTATCCCCAGAGGAGTTTTGTTAGTTGGGCCTAGTGGTGTGGGAAAAACTTTGTTGGCCAAGGCTATTGCGGGCGAAGCCGACGTTCCCTTTTTTAGCGTGGCGGGAAGTGAATTTATGGAAATGCTGGTGGGAGTAGGTTCGGCTCGAGCGCGGGATCTGTTTAAAGTGGCTAAAACTGCTCAACCAAGCCTAGTTTTTATTGATGAAATTGATGCCATCGGCCGCCAGCGGGGAATGGGAATCGGTGGTGGGCACGATGAACGGGAGCAAACCTTGAACCAAATCTTAGTTGAAATGGATGGGTTTGACGAGCGTACCAACGTAATTGTGTTGGCGGCTACCAATCGTGAGGATATGCTGGACCCGGCTTTGGTGCGTGCCGGAAGATTTGACCGACGGATCTCAATTCCGTTGCCGGATCTTGCAGATCGCGAGGCTATAATTAAAATTCATATGAAGGGAAAGCCATTTGAAAGCGAAGTCGTTCCGGAAAAAATTGCTAAGAAAACAGTGGGATTTAGTGGCGCCGATATTGAGAACATGCTTAACGAAGCCGCTATTTTGGCAGCGCGCGGCAACCGTTTGAAAATAAACGATCACGACGTTGAGGAAGCATCTTTGAAGGTGACGATGGGTTCTCAGCGCAGAGCTTTGCAGACCGATGAGGAGAAAAAAATGACAGCCTATCATGAGGCGGGGCACGCTGTAGTGGCGGCCAATATGCCACAGATGGATTCGGTACAGCGGGTGACCATTATTCCTAGAGGAGGGGCGTTGGGACACACCAATATTACGCCTGAACGGGACAGGTATAACGAAACTCAAACCCGTTTAGAGTCTATAATTGCCACTATGCTCGGCGGACGCACCGCCGAAGAACTGGTTTTTAACGAACTTACCATTGGTGCGGCCAACGACATTCAAAAAGCAACCGAAATTGCCCGCAAGATGGTCACCGAATTTGGGATGAGCGGACTGGGCCCGATCTCTTACGACGGTCAGGGCGGGCGATTTTGGATCGCCCGCCAAATTGGGGAGAGGGCGCAGTACAGTCAAGATGTCGCCGCCAAAATCGACAAAGAGGTGAAAAAGATTATTGATGCGGGGTCGGCCTCTGCCAAAAAGGTTCTGCTGGAGAAACGCTCGCTTTTGGATAAAGTTTCCGGGATTTTGTTGGAAAAGGAAACAATTAGCGGAGACGAGTTCGTGGAATTGATCGCATCGTGAGGAAATGAAAAAGCTCCTTCTTATCGACACCTTTAACTTTTTGCATCGCGCTTTTCATGCGTTGCCGCGTACCTTCCGCGATGCCCGGGGCGAGCCCACCAACGCTATTTACGGGGTTGCTTCCATGATAATTTCCATTTTTGAACATATTAAGCCTGACTACGTAGCGGCGGCGTTAGATGGCGAAAAACCCACTTTCCGGGCGGAGGAATTTACAGCTTACAAAGCGCACCGAACCGAAATGGAGGAGGATCTAAAATCTCAAATCTCTAAAGTTTTTGAAGTCTTGGAAGCCTTTGGAATCAAACAAGTTTTGGTCGAGGGGTACGAGGCAGATGACGTCATAGGAACCTTGGCTACCAGATTCGCTCACCCGTACTCCTCCGGTTCAACTGAGTTAAGCACCAAGTCCCGACACCCTTTGGAAGTGGTAAACCAAACTCTTGGGCATCTTTATAGAATGCCATTCTACGCACCCGAATCCATTCTTTCAGAATATCTAACCCACCAACTTCATCGAATGTATGCTCTGGGTCTCTATATTC
>CAZEWQ010000031.1:0-6611 GCA_964516255.1 uncultured Candidatus Saccharibacteria bacterium | reverse complement strand
AATTAGATGACAAGGTATATCGGTTATCATAGCTGCTATTTGGTTCAGCACAGTCCTTCTAATATCCACATCCTTAAGAGACTCTACAACTTTCTTAAAGATTCCCTTTGTCGGCTCGCAAACAGGATACGCTGCGGGTTGGGCAAAAGCTTTATTGCCAAAGCTAGAAAGTGACAAACCTACAGCAAATAGAAATATTGAGATTAAGATTGAAAAGGTGCCTCTTTTGACGGTACCACGCATAGCAACATTCTCCCATAAACGTTTGGGGGGTGCAACAAAAATAAACCACGCGTTCCGTTTCATTTCGGGGATAAAGTAGGCTAGAATATAGCTAATATGGCAGCCCCTCCACCCAAGAATCCTTTTTTCCCCGGATATTACGTGGGGGACCCAATGGCAAGACCCCCAAAATTTATCCCACAAGAACCAAATGAATACAACTTTGATGAATTTGTCCGATGGCTTGATCAGCTGGACTCTGATGTAGAGGGAATACCCGTATGGTTTAAAGATCAGGTGGTCAAGGAACTCACCGCCAACTTGAAGGCCGCCGTAAAGCCGGCAGCGTTAAGCATGGCCGACCTGGAAATGTATGGGGATGAGGGCATGCCGGGGATGTTTGGTATGGACGTCAACTTAAACCCCATCGACTTAATCCAAGACCCGAAAAAATACGTCTCCAAGACAGTACAAGGTTGGTGGCGAGACTTTAAAAGCTATGAAGACTACGAAACCAAGATAGAACAGAGATTGTGGAACAGCATTTTGGAAGGTAGCACCCCACCCGGTAAACTGGGAGGACCAGCCGCTAGGGCCTTAGAAGAATCTCATGGGGGTAGTGGGCTTAAGCTGGCGGGAGAGTCACCCGGAACAGACGCGGCTACCGGAGCCCTAGGCGTTGTCTATAACAAGTTTGGGGCGGAAGTATACAAAGCCGCAGGAGATGATCTAGTCAGCTTTGTAATGGGGGCAGAAAGCCCGGGCACCAGAGACAACAGACACACTAAATTTTTAGGCAGTACAGTCCAAGCCATCTACCACGATCTTAAAAAGAATAAGGACACTTATGTAACTAACGCCATAGGAAGAGGAGGAGCGGATTTTGACGCAGTAGCGGAGGAATTTAAAAAGAAAGCAGAGATGGCCTGGAGTACCAGTGGTGTTTTCTTCCAAAATCCCGCGATGGACTATCTGGCTAAATACGCATCGGAGGGAGACAAGGGAATGAAGATACGTGAACTGGATTCGGATATTACTAACAGAGTAAGAACCGTAAAGACGACCCTACTGAAAGAAACAAACAATAAGCGCAGAGCTATCCGCGGGAAAGCGAGGGGCGCCCTCGAAGAGCTAGACAGAATCAAAATAGACATAGGATGGGACGTAGGACTGGGTCAAAAGAGTCCTGAGGATCTGCTTAGATACAAAAGAGCCACAGAAAAACTTGAGGGCGCCTTGGTGCGAATAGCGGACACCGCCGGAATCGACATAACCAGCCAAGAACAAGCACGCAACTTAATGCACCAATTATCCCTATCCAAAGAAGACCTTACGGGTGGTAGCATGTTCAACCCCGGCGGCGAAGCACGGTTTTTGCGTTACTTAGCAGACGACATAGCCAACACCGGGAATGATACGATCGGGGGCCTAATTGAAAAGGGCGAAATGGTAAACGCTAAGAGACTTCAATATATTCTAAACTACGCTGACGCTGAACGAAGGACGCACACAATTGAAGAGTTCGTTTCCAGTATCGAAGAAGGTAAACTCGGGGACTATCTTTTTAGAAGGTTGAGAACGTTGGCTTTTGGATATACGGCAGGATATGTGGCAAACAAGATTCTAACTGAGACACACCATCTTGGACTGATAGTCCACGAGGACACCTTTCCCGTTTTCCCGGGAATGGATAGATTGGGCACCAGTGGGATTGGGCGGCCCGTCAGGGCAATGATTAGGGGCAAAAACAGAGTATCGAAGTTTCTTTTTAGAAATAGATTTGACGTTGAGGTGTCTGTAAATAACGTTGCCCACAAGGCAACCTTTGAGGGCGGGCGCTATTTTGGAGCGGTAGTAGCACCTGGTGGCCTACATTCGATGGTTAAATACGGAGTTCCAGAGGCGGGACTCGTCGGAATGGCGCCCACAGTCGGAATGGCACCCAAAAACTTATCAATTCTTTTAAAAGATCCCAAGCTCGCGCTTGGCAACGCTTACTGGCAAAAAATGGTATTTGGCAATCCGCTTGACCTTAGCAAAGATGCCGATCTAAAAAAATTGGCAGATAAAATAAAGGAGTTAAGATGGTTTAGACGATGGATTCGCTCGCACGCACATAAATTTGGCCTGACACCGGCACAGGCTTTGGCAGACGGGGAGTTTCTTCAGAGCATGGTGCTAAAGCTTGGAGAAATAAACATCAAACGAAGAAAAGTCTTGGGCATTACCAGACAGTATGCGGGACTACTGGAAAAATTTTGGTTGCAGGCGAACAAAGCTCAGGATTGGGTTTTCGCCCGTCCCGGTGTGGGTAGCGCACTAAGGTTTTGGGTACACGGTAGGACAATAGTCTCCAAAAAATTAGAGAAGCTGGTGGCAGATGTTGTCAGCAGAATCCTGGCCAAAGTTGGGATAGCGGTAGTAACCGGCGGCACGGCAGGGGTAGGAGTAGCATTGGCACCACTAATCAACAGGGTACTAAAACCCCTCATTCGGTTTGTGGTCAACAGAACCTTCAAATTTGCCCGCAATGTGGGGGCAGCGGTACTAAAAGCAGACTTTTATGGACTGGGAAAAGACCTGGAAAAGAGCTTTCAGGCTTCAATGAAAATGCTCCTGTATTTCCTCGGTATTCCCGTAGGGTGTGGGATACTTCTTATAGGGTTTTTGGGTACTACCTTAATGACCTCGATCACCCACGTCACACCCTCCCGTGACAACGCCGAACTAAGTGGTCGCGGCGAGGGAGGGGCATACGACATCGCTGGAGACGCAACCATACCAACCGGGAATAGCAGTGGATCCGAAGAATTAGACGACGGAGCCGACGAAGACGATATAGACAAGGCACAAGAGGTGGCTGACCAAGCCGAAGAAATTGTCAACAGCCTCAGTGCCGGCTTCTTTGGCTATTTCAACAAAAGCAGTACCTACGACGAGCCAACAGACACGCAAGACTTATTTAACGACGACTTGTATGGCCTTTGGGCTTACGGAAACTTACCGAACCTAACTCTCTTCTCCCCGGAGCTTTATAACCACGAAGACAGCCTTTTTTGGTGTTACTGGCTTCCAGTTAAAGCCTTCGCCAACGCTGGGTCGGAGGAGGGAGTACAACCACTAGGCGACGATCCTACCGGCAAAACACCGGTTTATATTAACCAAATAGAATCCCACTTCCCTCCCGACAAATTTTTACCCGCAACAACCTCCCTAAATGTACGGAAAATGGTAAGGCCCGGATATGTGGCCATAATTGAGGTCGTAGGACCAACCGCTTCAAACAGGCACGTTGCGATTGTGTATCAGATTAGCCACAATTACATATACACTCTTGACGCCAACACTTCTCGAAAAAGCTTTTCTTACACGTTAGATGATAACAGTGGGTGGGTGCAAACAACAGCCCTTCCCGGAAGCACCGGGGGAAATTGGACTTTTACCATCACCGGATTTGGTATACCTTATTAAATATGGACATCGTAAGTTTAGTAAAAAACCATAAAAATATTTCCATCGGTCTTGGAATCGTGGTAATCCTGATCTTTTTAGGCGGAGTATTCTCGGTTAACCCACTGACCCTTATTTCCAAAAAGGAACCGGAAACTAAACCCGAACCGGCGGAATACAAAGTGACCGCGCAAGATCAAGACGCGGAAGACGACGACAAGCCCCCTCGTCCCACACCGGAAGAGTTGAAAAAACAAGCAGAGCACGACGCTGCCTTTTCCGAAGCGGTAAAAGACATTTCCTCAGCGAACAGCTGGTTTACTAAAGTCCCCATCAAAGAAGAAGAATTCATAATTGTTTATGATTACGAAGAAAAGAAGTTTAGACTGGCCCTGCAAATCCCCAGCACCTCAACACCGGAAAAAATAGACGAGGTAACGAGCGCCGCCCTAAACGCCTTGATAGAAATTGACGTGGATCCGGAAAAAGAAGGATTTTACACAACTTTTAAGGAATAGAGAGGTGCTAAGTACATTCCCCGGGGAGAGTTGCCCCGCATGCAGGATCGCGAATACAGGCACTATCCAAAAATTTACAAATTCCATCACCCACAGCGTCGGATATGTCGAGATTGACATCGACCCCAAACCAACCCAGCACAATGTCGATAATTAGGTAGGCAGCCAAAACGATAAACAGCCCTACGATGGCATAAAACCAGGTCTGTGAGGCACTTTGTAAATGTTTCGGATCTCCCAGGGCCGTGGAATATTTTATACCACCATAGGCGATCATGATTACAAAGATCGCCCCCACCGACAAGATCATGATGTTGGCCACACGCGCCAAAACGCAAGCAAGGGAAACCACGCTAAGGGTGTCATCATCAATAGTACTATGTATATTGGTTGCGGATTCCCCACACCCAACAAAATCACCGGCAAAAGCAACGTTAAAACTCGAAAGCTCCACCAACGACACCACAATCATCAATAACGGTATTATATTTTTTAAGCGACTAAACATAATTAAAATCTAGGGGCTGTAATCAGGCATCTCCCCGGTAAGCCCTGAACCCGAATCAACCCCAATGACGTTCATAAAAATCGCCTTTATAGCTACCGCTCCGGCCGTGATGGCAAAAACAATTACCCCCCACAAAAATGTCTGCCAAGCCTTTTGGGTGTTTTTAGGATCACCTGAACTCAAGATATAAAGAATAAACGCGTAAGCTGTACTGATGATCGCCAAAGAAAGTCCGATGCCGATTACTAGATTCATGACTATCCCTAAAAGGGAGGGGATGTCATTAATGCGGGCAAGATTGGCCTTTTCCGGATCGAGGTTTCCCGGCGCGTCAAGATGTTTAAACATGTCGGTAACATCCGCCAATTTCGCCATACAATGATATGTTAGCAGAAAAAGGAGTTGGGGAAAACGAGCTGGCGCGTTAGGGAAAAACGCTAGATACTTACACCCGGAATGTTAATGCCTTGAACACCCATAAGTTTGGGCACCAGATTACGAATGACCATGGTTAAAAGCAGTCCCACCCCTCCGATGACGGAGTAGGTGATCCATTTTTGGGCATTTTCCACCGCCGTTTTTTCTCCGCGGGCCAAAATGTATTGAATAAAACCCAGCGCCAACATAATTAAAAACAGCGACCAGCCTACACCTAAAATCAAGTTAAAAGCAAAACCGAAAAGATCGGCCAAGCTGTCAAATCGCCCTTCACCAATAGGATTGACGACTTCGGTCATTACGGGTATCACACTTACCGTTGTTTCCCGTACGGCTTCAGCTGTTTGTGCAAAATTTTCTTTGGTCATAATTAATTTAATCCCACTTCTCACGGGAATAGAAAAAGCCCTAATCTCTTAGGGCATTTTCCATAGACATCATACTAAAAACACGAAAGCGTGTCTATTGTAGCAAACTCAACAAAATCACTATTAATTACTGAGCAACGATATCAAGATTTCCACCTGTGGCCGGAACTTCCGCGGTCATACCCAAGATACCTTGCAGTATCGTCCTTATGGCCATTATCAATAATAAGCCAACTCCACCGACAATTGCGTAAGTTATAGTCTTTTGAGCGTTCTCTGTTCCAACTTTATCACCTCTGGATAGCACGTACTGAATAAATCCGTAGGCTAACATGACTAAAACCAACGACCACCCTATACCAATTATTAGGTTTACAACGAATCCAAAAATCTCGCCCAAACTCCCAAACCTGTCACCAAGCGGATTCACTACATCACTATTAATCGCCTCCGCATACACCTCCTGCAGAACATATTTATCTAACATAAACTACACCTCCTAACTAACTCTCAACCGAACTAACAAATAAATTTACGGTGTTAATGGCACAATATCCAAGTTACCACCGGTAGCGTTAATTGCTGCTTGATTTGTACCCAAAATCCCAAATAGTATCGTTCGCAAGGCCATTATCAACAGCAAACCGATCCCACCGACTATAGCGTAGGTTATGGTTTTTTGGGCATTCTCTGTTCCAACTTTATCACCTCTGGATAGCACGTATTGAATAAAACCCACTGCCAACATAACTAAAACCAACGACCAACCTATACCGATAATTAAGTTAACCACAAATCCGAAAATGTCTCCCAGATTCTGAAATCTGTTTAGTGGGTTGACGACGGTCTCCGCAACCTGATCTGCTGCGTAAACTTTTTGTAACATAAACTACACCTCCTTAATTAACATTAAATTAAAACGCACCGTCGACTCCCAAAACGGAACCGACGATTATTCTAAGTAAACTTATTGCTAATATTATAAACAAAGTTCCGGCTATTGCGCCAGTTAATTCATCGCGACCTTGTTTTGTGCGCGTGGGGTCGCCTTCGCTAGTCATAAGAACATATCCTGCTTTGGCGATGAAGAGTACGCCGATGGCAATA
>CAZEWQ010000030.1:0-6672 GCA_964516255.1 uncultured Candidatus Saccharibacteria bacterium | reverse complement strand
TTTTATGTGGGGGTTTAGGTGTGTAGGAACGAATGATAGATAATAAAATGAAATGTGCGAATGTATAATTATAAAGCCATGCTTGATTTATCCAAGCTTTCCGATGAGGAAGTTGTTGAAATTACCAGGACTAAAAATAAAGAGGCTTACGCTGAAGTTATCAAGCGCTATCAAGCAAAACTTATGAGGTACGCGAAATATTTAGTGAGCGACGATGAAAAAGCTTCCGATGTAGCACAGGATGCATTTATCAAAGCATATATTAATCTCAATAGTTTCGACACTAAGCGTAAGTTTTCTAGCTGGATTTATAGAATCGTTCATAACGAAGCTATGAACTTAATAAATAAATATAAAAAAGAGAAACCGCTTTTTGAAAATATTGATTTTGACAGCGGTATCAACATTGAAGAAGAGTATACTCAAAATGAAGTTAGGAAAATGGTAAAGAATTGTCTTGAAGAAATGTCTTTGTTGTATAGAGAGCCTTTAAGTTTGTACTATTTAGAGGAGAAATCATATAAAGAAATTAGCGATATTTTGCGAATTCCTATAGGAACAGTAGGAACTAGAATTAATAGAGCTAAATTAATAATGAGACAAATATGTCAAAGAAAAAAAATAAACAAAAACTAGAAGAAAAAGTAATGTCTCAGGTTAAAACTGGGAAGATTAGCATGAAGCCTAAATGGTATTTTGCGGTTGGCTCTTTACTGCTTTTTAGCGGTGTAGTGTCCTTAAGCGTTGGGGCAATATTTTTAATTAACTTAACAATCTTTACTCTAAGAAAACGTGGTCCAATAACTTGCTGGAGACTGCAAACGATGATTGAGAATTTTCCTTGGTGGGCACCTATTTTAGCAATTGTTGGAATAATTTTAGGAATACGGCTTTTGAAAAAGTATGACTTCTCCTATAAAAAGAATTTTGTATTGATTGTCATATCTTTTATCTTGGCTGTGTTATTTGCAGGTTTTTTGATTGATGGACTGGGACTGAATGACTATTGGGCCAGAAGAGGACCAATGAAAGGATTTTATCAGAGACTTGAGCCTAGAAACGGTTTTAGTAAACCTGGCAGAAGATGTAATTAGATAGTATAAGCTGGCATTATTGAGGTTTGAACCTTTTCCATTACAGAGAGCCAGCTAGGTCTTACTCTAATTTAAATTACAACTCTTTATGACTAAGGAAAAGTTCCTAAATTAAGAAAAAACCATGAACTACATGGTGCAGTCGAAACTAGACTACAGGCCTTTGTGGTGGTTATAGAACTCAACTATTGCAAGGGCTTTCCTCTTTGATTAAGCCTCCAAACAAAGTCTTGCTACTTTAACTCCTCTATGTATAATATGGGTTATGGATAACACTAGAAAACTATTTATAGGCGGTGTTGTGGTCTTGGCCCTTGCCGCTGTAGGGTTCTCTATTTGGAAGGGCACCGCCCCCTCAGGAACACCGCCTCCCGCCGAAGAGCAAAAACTCACCGATGAGCAAGCCGCTACCGAGCCCTATAAACCCGATCAAGAACTCCAAGATTTTTACGACAATTACATAAAAGAGAATGGTCCCCAAGCAGCTGTTTCCGGCGTGGTGGATATTAGCGGAACCATTTTTGAGGAAAGCAAGTTGGTTATTAAGGCCAAACCTCATCTCGCCAGTGATTCGGAGTATAAAGTAGTAGTAGATGGGGTAGTTCCCCAAGATGGAGCTGCCTGGACCTGGCCGGATGCCGATGTGGGCAAGATGTACGATATTAAAGCCGAATTGGTTACCAACGAAAAGCTAACCGATGATTCCAACGTGGTGACTGCGGCAGCCCCGGCACAAGATGAATTGTTGAAAGTTGATTCATCTCACACTCCCAAAGAGGTGTTTGGGACCATGACTATCTCGGGTACCATCGCTTTAAGCGGAAATATACCTGACGGTAGTGGAATAGCAATTTACCAAAAGAAGGTCGAAGATACCGATTATGAGCTTGTAACTGACAAGGTAACCGCCCAGAACGGTGCAGCTTGGTCCTGGGACGCAGCGGTACAAGGGCAAAAATATGATATCCAAGGGGTGTTATTTGTGGGTGGGAAGCCCCACGGCTCTTCCCAAGTTGATGCAATTAGTGTACACGCGCCCGCTGACAGTGAGGTACTAAAAATTGTATCCGACTATGAGCCCACCGATGAAAAAGTTGTGATGTCCGGGAAAGTTGAATTGAACGGCCCCATCCCTAACTACGCTAAAATCGCTATTTACGTCAAAGACTACGACCAACAAGAGGATCAATACAAAAAGGTGGGTGGCGATTTACCCGCTTATGATGGCGTCGAGTGGAGCTGGGATCAAGCGGAAAAAGGCAAGAAGTACCACATGAAGGCCAAGTTAGAAAAGAAGAGCGACCACAAATCTATTGCCGTTTCCCAGCCTCTTAATGTGAGAGCGCCGGAGAGCAACGTTAACTTTAAGGTCAATATAACTTTGGAAGGAAGATTAGACGCTCCCCACAAGGCGGAAGTTAAGTGTGACACTCGTGAGGGAAGCACATGGAAAGTGCGTGTCAAAATGGACAAGAAGGATAAAGCCGAGAGGTATTTCTTGATGGTTGGTTCAGACAAAGGGAAGGGTGACGTGTTTAATAGCAAAGTCGATTCCAATGAGCATACGGTCAAAAACGTAAAGAACGGTAAGTCGTATTATGTGCAATACTCGTACATGGAATGCAAAGATTGTGTAGATTTGGATAAGATTTCGCATATGTCCGACGCCAAAAAATTCAAGTGCGATTAGTGGCGAATGAAGTTACCGTTTAGGAAGAATGGTCTGTAGGTTTCTTTGGAGTTTGTAATTTTTGCATTGCTGTTGTCTTCCTGATCACCATCTCCCTAATTCACGCAGAAATTGTATAATACCCTCGTTTACCTTCGCTATTTGGAGGGGTACCGAAGTGGCCATAACGGGCTGGTCTCGAAAACCAAGCGTGGGGCAACTCACACGTGGGTTCGAATCCCACCCCCTCCGCCAAGGGAAAATAACCGTAAGCCCGGAAGGTCCGGGGGAAAAACCAAAACTCTCTCACCTTCAATCGACGGTATCTTCATCTTCGGAAAAGGCCTGATTCAATTCGATACTTCCCTCCCCACTTTTCTCTCTGAATTTTATAGTTCTCTCTTGCAAAGCCGACTTCATATTCTGTCCTATTTTCTTGGCTATTACCAAGTCAACTTTTTCATTTTCCAACATGTAGGCTACAGAATATCCTGCTCCACCACCTCCCGTAGCGAAAGGGTTTTTAATAACCTTCACCAGATTTTTATCCTCAAATATAAGGTAATAAGGAGCCCTTCCACCCCTTGAACTGATTTTCGATTTTTCATCCTTGCCTTCTGAAGCTATAGCAATTTTCATATTTTTACTTTAACTATTTTATTTATTATTATGCCTTGAAAAATAGACGCAAAAATCATAACAAAGTTTAATACTATAATGTATTTCCACCCAAAATAGAAAATAGCGACAGGCAACAACGGGATCTTAATGGCCCTATTATATAAAAAACAAGCTATCAAACCGTAACTTAACCCCTTTTTATTTAAATCAGCTAATAGGGGATACCAGAGATAGATAGGCCCGGCTGATAATATACCTCCAACTATAACGTAAAGCCATTTTCTGACACCTTGTTTTTCCAGGTGCTTTTTAATAAGTTTTGGGGTAATAAAATAGTTTGTCAGGGACATTAGAATAAAAACAGAAATAAAGGTGGGCAATATCTTTAAAAGTATTTCCTTAAATAGTGTGATACTAGAGGAAAATAAAACAGGTTTCAAAACTAATAATACAAAACAAATTCCTATTATGAATATTAAAAAATACCATGATCCAGGAACACTTTTTAATTTGTCTTTTGAATTCATTTAAATCACCCCTAAAATTAGTGTAGTTATTGTGGCAACTGCTAAAGATAGAATAAAAGCGGTTAAATTTCTTACCTAATATCATAAATTCTGCGGGAAGTTGTATGGTTCCAACCGTAACCCACGACACTAAAAATGCTGTAACGGCCAGCAAATTAACTCCCTGTTCCATTAATTTACCACCTAAAATGTAACTAGTTATAGGAGTCCCCGCCGCTATACTTCCAATTAAACTTCCAATTAAGGAATCCGAAATAACATTTTTATTAAATACTGTGGTATAAAATGCTTTTGGTACTAATGTGGAAATTAGACTCACCAGCAAAATCGTTCCCAGGATTAAAGGTGAAGCATTCCAAAGTGATTTTGCAGATTTAACAATCGCTGGCTTCATAGCTCGTTTTTTCGAATGCATCCCGCTTGTCGGATTCTCAAGTTTGTTGGAGTGTAGTAATTGGTACGGCTGAAAGAAAAATATAAACAGCAACTCCCGCCACCAAAATTTGAGTCAAAATTCCCCAGGGTAAGGGGATTTGCACTTGCAGTTTGCTTTGCACGTTTTTAATGGCGGTAAATATATTCTCTTCTCCGTTTTTATAAAAAATAGCAGGGGCCTCTAACATATCCGGAAGGATGGAGGCGCCGCAACATAAAAATATCCTCAAGGCCAAAGAGGAATCGTGTAAAACCCACATTGCAAACAAGGTAGCCGTCATACTTACTGCCACAGCCAAACCCAACTCTGCCATTACGGCAATGGGTCGCCAGCCGGTAGTTTTTTGTTCGTGGGTAGTTTTGGAATAAAAGTCCCAATGAGGTATTAGGTCACCCAAAAAGTGCAACCCAAAAGAAAGTGGTACCGCCAAAATAGAATTAGGAACCACGGTCGCAACGGCTGCCCCCATTAGCATGTGAGGTGTCAAAAGCATAACGTTTTGACATTATACACCCCCCCCAGTTTCGTTTGTGTAACCCCCACAAAAATACATACGTGTGCTTCATTGAAAATCCGCCGACTCTTTTGTAAAGTGGTTTTAGAATCAGAAACGTGAATGGGGTTAGTGAAGAAAAGATGCGTGTTTTGCTTGTTGATAACAACGTTTCTGCCCTTCTGCCCTTAAAGAAAAAACTTGGCAAGGATTTTGTCACCGATGCGAGTTCAACGGTGGAAGAAGCCCTATACCTAGCCCAAATGATTGGTTACGATGCTATTGTGTCGGAACTTTTCCTGTCCGAAATGGATGGCACCGAATTGTGCGGCATGCTCAGATCTTGTGGAGTCACCACGCCGGTAATGATTTTAACTACAGAGGATAGGGTGGGTGCCAAAATCAAAAGCTTCGAATGCGGTGCAGACGACTACCTAGTCAAGCCCTTCGACTACGCAGAGTTGGTGTGCAGGTTAAAAGCTCTCTCGCGGAGAAGTGCGCACCGCTACATTCCCGACATTTTAAGCCACGGCAACATCGTTATAGATCTTTCCCAAAGGATCGTCGCTCAGAATGGGTCTTTTGTTCCCTTATCTCGCAAGGAATTCGATCTCCTAGAATATTTAATCCTCCACCCCGGGAGGGTTTTATCGCGCGAGGCTATTCTAAATCACGTGTGGGAACAAGGTTTTGACGTCCCCTCCAACACGGTCGACGTGCATATCAAGTTTTTAAGACGAAAATTAGGCGATCCTGCCCTCATCCAAACAGTTTATGGGATCGGATACAAATTTAAGGGGTAAGTTCAAGGCTTCGATAAAAGTTCGGGAGACAACCGCATTTTGCTATACTTAGCTTAAGGTCTTAGCAAAAACATGAAAAATTTTAGCAACCCGAGGATCAACTTTATTTACCAAGTTGTCAGAACAGCGCGCCCTCGGCAGTGGCTAAAAAACTTGAGCATTTTCGCCGCCCCCCTCTTTTTTGGTAATCTTTTTCATCCCAGAACCTTTAGCAGTACCCTTCAAGCCTTTGTTGTGTTTTGTTTTACCTCCTCAGGAGTCTACATAATTAACGACATTATTGATGCCAACAAGGATAGAGCCCACCCCATCAAGAAAAACCGCCCCATCGCCTCCGGAAAATTGTCAAAAAAGGCCGCCTGGATTGTCGCTTTAATCTTTCTCATCGGTTCCTTTACCTATGCCCATTTAATGGTGGGGCGTTACTTCTCCTACGTCATTGTGGTCTATTTATTGCTGCAGCTTACATATTCTCTAAAACTGCGAAACTATATTATTTTAGACTCTCTCACCATGGCCACGGGTTTTGTCATCAGAGTATTCGCCGGAGGATTGGCATCGATCACCTCAATTTCTTCTTGGTTGGCCTTAGCAACTATTGGCCTCGCACTCCTTTTAGCATTTGGAAAAAGACGATCGGAGAAAACTATTTTGGCCAAACACATCCCACTCCTAGCAAAACTCCCCGGAGTAGTCCGCGTGGAAACACGCAAAACCCTGCGTCACTACCCGGATAAATTGCTAGACAGTATGATTTCCATGTCGGCCAGTTTTAGCATAATTACTTACGCGCTTTTTGCCTTCCAAGTTTCGCCTCAAAGTGTCAGTCCGGGGCTTTTTACTATACTACCTTCCATTTTAAGCAGCCCCAAATGGATGATGCTTACTATCCCCATCGTTATTTACGGGGTAGCCAGATATTTGTACGTAATTTACGAAAAAGAGGACGCGGAATCTCCCGAGCGGGTTTTGCTGGGAGACAGGCCTCTATTGGCAACAGTGGTGGTTTGGGGACTCAGTATCTTGGCG
>CAZEWQ010000029.1:0-6994 GCA_964516255.1 uncultured Candidatus Saccharibacteria bacterium | reverse complement strand
TTTTCTTGGGACAAGGCCGCGCTCGCCTATAATGAGCTTTTCCTCTCGATACTGTAGCTCTTTGCTAAAGGAGGTGATTAGTTTGAGTACCATAAATCAATTTTCGGCTGAGGAGGCCCAAGCAATTGGTGAACAACTAGGTGTGGATTGGAGCGAATTTGATGTGGAGCAATTTCGGAGGGGGATGGATGTCGAGATGGAGCACGGCACGATTGATCCCGAGACTAATGTCTCCGGCGATGATCCGCTGGTCACCGGCAAGATCGCCCTGGCGCACCTACGCGAATTTCCTGATTACTACACGCGACTGGACGAGATGGAAAAGGAAGCAGATGCGGTGTGGGGGAAGTAACCCCCTTTTACTGTGCAGGTGCTTGCAACTCGCCAGCACTTTCGGTATAATTTCGGGTAGTTAGTCTTATTGGTTTGGTTGCGCGTGAGCTGGCCCAAAACTGAATACTCGTCCAACTATTCGGCGAAGGGGCCTGCTTAGGCAAACCCTTCGTTTTTTTTGTTTTTGGGTTTGAGTCCGGCTTGGGGAACCAGTTAGTCGTTACTCTGTAGAGTTTTATGAAAGAACATTTTTTACTTTAGACGCAAATAAAATGATTAAAGACTTGCCATCAGTTTTATTACTGGATTGCTCGGAAGAGTTAAAATCTAAACTTATTCGGCAAGGTTTTGACGTTTTTTATTGTGATTTAATTTATTAAATGAAAAATAGCAACAATTTTTGGTTCAAAAGAAAAAGATATGGTTGGGGTTGGATACCCGTAACGTGGCAGGGATGGCTAGTTATTTCTGTTGAAGTACTATTTCTATTTTTATTATCAGGAGTCCTGTTGAAAGATATTCCAAAAAATACTTATCAAAGCGAAGTTGGTATTTTTTTAGCTTTATTTTTTTTATCTATATCAGTGTTAGTTTTTATTACTTACAAAAAAGGTCCAAAACCTAAATGGCGTTGGGGTAAAAAGAAAAGTGATAGTCCAAAACTAGATTACTAATAGAAGTTCTAACATAGTCCAATCCGGGGAGCCGATTGGTCCTTATTAGAACCCCCTACACCCAAACATGTTAAGATTTAACTATGGAAGGTGATGCTTCACAAGTTCCTATTGTTCAGGAAGTCCAGCCTGAAGTTAAAGATGCTCCTCAAACACCTCTCGAACCAACCCCACCTCCCAAACCTAAAAAGGGATTGAAAACTAAAAAAATTATTATTGGCCTCATTCTCTTACCTGTTTTGACAATCATTGCTTATCTTGTCTTTCTTGCCATAACATATTGGAATTGCTCCAAAATTACACCGGGTGTATGTGAGACTAGTGTTAAATGTGGCTTTTCCCCATCTGGATTTAAATCTTCAAGTGAGGTGAAAGATAATTGTTGTGGTAATGCCTTGTGTGAAGAAGGTTCTGAAACAAACTCGGATTGTCCAGATGATTGCCCGGATTGCGATGACAATAGCAAGCTTACTGTAGACAGCTATAGTTACCAAATCCAGGAATGTGAGAATATTGCTACCCACTATTTTCTTGAGGATTTTGAAGAAGGTGAAACTAGCATAGACAAGAAAGTAAATTGGAAAATTATGGACGATCAAGGGAATAAGGTTCTTGATTGTACAGGAAAAGAAATTAATGGTGTGCAAAATGATTGGGGGAATTTTGGAAATTATGATTGGGCTAATTATGAATCTGAACTGAGTTTTAAGTTAGTAGAAAACCTTGAGGGTTTTGGATTCCACTTTTTTTCAAAGGGGGAAAAAGGTTATATCGTAGATATTCGAGATAGAAAAATTACTTTTAAGACAGGAAGCCAGCAAGGCAGAGAAGAAATTTCTTTGAAGCCTTTTGATTTTAAGCTGGATAGGTGGTATTCGTTAAAAACAGAAAAACTTAAAAACAGCATCAAAATTTATATTGATGACATCATGGTTCTGGAATACACAGATAGCCAACCTCTTAATTCGGGTATATTGCGCATAGAAACATTTGGAGATGGACATGTCAGGCTTGATGACATTTCAATAATAAAATGAAAATAAAAATATTAACTATCTTAATAATCTTGGTTGGTTTAGGCGTGGGAGGATTTTTTGTTTACAAAAATATTAATGGCCTTAAAGTTGAAAAAGGAGTAGTTCCGGCACCATCCACCGAAGTGCAAGTTTACAAAGGCATTTGGATTCCCGCACTGTTATCTGAAAATACTCGCAAGGCAGATTCTGACATGAAGAAGTTGAAGGAGTTGGGAATGAATACAGTTTTTTTTCAGGCTGCACCCCCTCAGGCTGAGCATTGCCTTGAAAGCGTCCCGCCCGACTCTAAATTGGTTAAAAAATTTAAAAAAATTATTTCGATCCACGATGAGCTTTTAATTTCCAGCATCCAAACTGCTCACAAAAATGGCTTGAAAGTGGGATTAACCATGGCAAAGTGTATGCCTAAATCAAAGGAGATAAGTGTAGAGGCTTGGAATTCCAAGGTTATTGAATACGCCAAATTAGCCGAGAAGCACGAAGTTGAACTTTTTGCTCCCATGAATGAACCGGAAGTGCTGTTTGGCCCATCTGCATCTGCGACTTGGGGACAAGAAATCCTTCCCATGATAAGAGAGGTTTATCATGGTGAAATCGTTTGGAAGGGTGGGGCTCCAGGTGATATGCAACCCGACGCCAGAAATCCCAACCCAACAAACTTTTCAGGGTATGATTATCTCGGAGTTACTCTCGGTGTGGGTTCGGCCCCCATTTCGCTAGAAAATTTCATCGAAAATATTTACAATTCGATGAAAGTTATTCACGGTTTTGCAGAAAGGGACGGGGTAAAAGGAGTTATGATTACTGAATTTTATGGCAGGTTGCCTGGGAGATGGGAAGAGAATGCATGGACTGAAGAAGACGAGGCAAGAGCTCATGAAATAGTCCTTGAAAAAGAGAAAGGTAAGGTGGTTGGATTTTTTGCTTTGGATTTTCTTGAAATGAGTTGTTATGGGGAAGAATTACCAGGAGTGCCTAATCCTGAAAAATCCTTACCAACACAAGAAGTGCTTAAAAGATATTTCACGGAGATTTTAGATTAGATTGTGGCTGTAGTTTTTTAATTTCCTCCCACCTTGTAGGATTTCAGTTAGATTAATCCTAAGGACGAGGGAAGGTTGGGTAGAACCTTTTCTGTTGCGCATTTTTCAACGCCAACCTGATTAATTATCATAGTCTTTCAACAGCTCCTTTATTAGCGTCAACCAAAAGCTCTTCTCCACTCCGGATAATCTTAGTAACGTTTTTCAATCCCACGATACAGGGAACACCAAACTCCCGACATAAAATAGAAGCATGAGAGGTAGTCGCTCCTTCTTCGATCAAAACGGCCTTAGACCGTTTAATGGCTCTTATGAAGCTAGGAGGAGATTGGGTAGCAACGATAATGTCATCTTTTTCAATAATCTTTTCCACTTTAGAGTGGTCAAGAATGACTTTAGCAACGCCTTCGGCTTTCCCCAGGCTAGCGGGGCGTCCCTGAAGAACTTTTGCGTATTCAATTTTCTCCGGCTGGACTTCTTTTCCAAGGAGTTTTTTCGCCTCGTTGCCCAGATATATCTTATTTTTACCATTGAGAGTCAGTAAAGCCATGTAATCATGCCTTTGTTTTAATTCTGCTTCAGCGAAGCCTTTTCTTTCTTTCAGGAAGACTCGAATTTCCTCAGGGGTTGCCCACCAAAGGTTGTTTGGGTCAATATTGGCCCGCTTGGCGATTTCTGTAAAAAGCTCCAGACCGTAATAAACTACTTGGGTGGTGAAATAGCGCCGATAGGTTTTTAGCCAAGTTTCAAAAGCAAGCATGTTCATTTGGCCCAAAAGGTATTCGTCAGGCTTTAGTTTTTCAATCAATTTCCTTCGCTGTTCTTGAAGTTCAGGTAATCGCTTGGTGTGTTCTTTTAGTCTTGATTTGTAATTTTTCGCCCCTTTATTAAATCTTTTTCGCAGTTCGTCAAGATTAAAAGGAACGCCGTAGTGTAAGTCTGTGGTAATCCACCCCCAGAGATATTGGTGCTCTTGTAAAAGTTCGTCAATTCCGTCTTGTTTGAGATTCGTTTCTTTAGCTTTCTTAATAAGTTGTAAAAAGTCGATAATCTCTAAAATTGGCCAACTTTCACGAAGAGGAGCACGGATTAGGCCGTGAGCTTCTTCAGCTTCTTGAGCCATGGGTAGTTTTTTATTAAGAAATTCGTCAAGCTCTTTTTGAGCCACAATTCGAGCGAGTGTAAGGGTGCCCCCTTGGAGTTTAAGCATGTCCATTAATTCGTTGAAGATTGCCAGTAAAGCCTGATTTGACTCGTCGTTGTAATCTTGTTTGCCTAAAACTAGAAGTCTTTCTCGACCTTTTTGGCCTAAAGAGTAAACCTTTTTGTCATATTCTTGCCAAAAGACTGGATTTTTCCTTATTCTTTTGGAGGGATTAATACTTGCCTGGAAACTATATTTAGAATCAGTGTAGTAATCAACTAAGCCGTTTTCGTAGAAGGTCAATTGGTTGGGAATAAATAAGTCTTTGTAAAAAAGACTGCCAAGAGTGGCAAAACCTTCCCACATAGGAAGAAGCGTATGTTGGCGCTTGTTCATGGCTTTGTACCACTTGGGAAAGTCTTTAGGCATTTCTGTTTAGATTGTATCAAATAAGAGACTTTAGTACTTTTTTCTTGGACAGCTAATCTTTTTATTTGCTTTA
This sequence comes from uncultured Candidatus Saccharibacteria bacterium, assembly GCA_964516255.1. Taxonomy (GTDB): domain Bacteria; phylum Patescibacteriota; class WWE3; order UBA101185; family UBA10185; genus CAZEWQ01. Next base: position 2,261 of record CAZEWQ010000029.1, on the reverse strand, counting down.
ATCTTTCCCTCGCCTGCTCAGCTATTACCACAGTTTTAAAAGTCTTGATAATTTCAGTTAGATTAATCCTAGGACTGGGGAGCTAGTTACTACTTACCCTAACTTCTAGTATATCTTCTCTTATTTGCTGCAGTAACTTAAAACCCCCCAAATCCCCATTTTCTCCCCGCGGATGGTGAGAATAGCTATCTTATAAAGTTGCGAAACTGCCCGAAATTTGGTATAATTGCCCGCACCGACAGGTTTTTCTTCTACAGGTAGGGGTTGTTAGTTTGCGAAGGAGGGGTCATGGAAAGGATTGACGATCGGTTTGACCGTATGAGCAAGAGGCAGTGGGTGCTTCTGGTGGGGATGGGTCTGTTTTCACTTTGGGAGTCCTACGTTTTCTTCAGCGGTGGGCAGACCAGGTGGCACAGTATTCTAGCGCATCCCTTGGGGCGGGCCTTTCTGCTCCATGTCGGTAATTTCAACAATGCCTTCGGCTTGGCATTGCTTGTCGACCTTGCTCTAGGAGCGCTCACCAAAAAGCTGCCCGTCCGGGTTGTAGTAGCCGCGATTATCTCTACGATAACCTTCGTGGCAATCGAGCTCGGTGATCCACTCGATATCCATGCCGCCATCGTTGGGGTAATCTACTACCTCTGTTTCCGTCTCTAGAGGGCCGCAACTTTCAAAAGAAGCTGCGGCCCTTCTTCATTCCCCTCGTTTTCTCCCCGCGGGGCGCCTTCCCCATCTCATAGAGTTGAAAATCCGGTAATTCTGGGGTAATATATACTTTAGTGAAGTTTGTGGGTGTCTGAGATAGCAAAAAGGAGATGAAGAGATGCTGTTTAGGGTGCAGTTACTATCAGGTTGGTACACCGTTATTCTGGATGCGGCTGGGGGTTTGACCTTCGAGAGTGCTGACGGTCCTTCGTTGGAGCATATGCGCATCCGTGTAGGCGAGGAAAGTGTGCTCGTCACCTACCCCGACACCACGCGCAATGGCGAGTTCTTTGCGGTTCGATCGCCTGCTGGGTTAGGGCTGGCCAAGGAAGTACCAACACTCTTGGCCTGTGGTAACCTGCCTCTTTGGATCACCGTCTCGGTGCTGAGGGGCTGAGGTGGCTCGGGGGGTTCTCCTCGTCTGCTTTGAAGCCTGGACTCGGCGTAGCGCGCGAACAAGGTCCCGCCTCACTAGAGGTTGGGACCTTTTCTTTCCTGTCTGTTATAATCCATCCCAGAAGATGAAACCTCAGAAATTATCCTACGAAGATTTTTTAGAAAGTTTGCGATTGGCACCCCGACTGTCAGTTGAGTTGGTTATCGAAGATGGCGAGGGGCACCTCCTACTGACCAAGAGGACCAGGTCTCCTTTTGAGAATCACTGGCACCTGCCAGGGGGATTTCTTTTGAAAGGCGAGCGCCTGGCGGAATGCTGCGTGAGAATTGTGAAGGAGGAGCTGGGCGCAGACTTGGATAACCTGGAGGGCGAGTTTGTTGGCTTTTTTGAAACCCCAGAAGGTGATCCGCGCGGTCACCTTTTGCACTATGTTGTGAAATACAAGGTGGGGGATATTGCCCGCAAGATAAATACGGGCCCCGAGGTGAAGTTTTTTGACTGTTTGCCCGAGAAGATCATACCCTACCAGCAGCGGATTCTTGACGAGTTGGGGTACTAGCCCCGAACCACCCCCATTTTCTCCCCGCGGTTAGTTGTTAGGGGAGGACTTTTCTAACTTAACTAAGGATTCCGTCATCATTTCGCTTAGCTCTTTGAGGACAAGACCTCTTTTCTTGGGGTCCGATCTGGCCACAGAGACTGCCGTTTCATAAAGAAGTTCCCAGTCCAGCCTCAACCAGCTATCGTTTATGGCGAGGAAGAAGAGGAGGCAAATAACGGCAATTCTCTTGTTGCCGTTCAAGAATGGGTGCTCTTTGATGAGGGAGTAGAAAAGGGCGCCAGCCTGTTCGGTTAGCTTTGGGTAAGGCCGTTTGCCACCGAACTCCTGTTGGGGAATTGCGAGGATCGCCTCGATTTTTCCGGGAAAGCGAGTCTCAAACGGTGGGATCGGTTCGTCGAAAGCGAGGTGGGTTTGGGCGAAGACGAAGCAGATGTCTTTGACGTGCTCAAGGTTGAGCCACTTAGTCATCTTGGGCTAGTTTTTTGAGGGCCTCTCCGTACACTTCGACGCTTCTGAGGACTACCTCTTTGACCAAATCAAAATCCTTCCCGTTGGTGGGGGATTTTTCGAGCTGGGCAATTCTCTCTTTTGTTTCTT
>CAZEWQ010000028.1:0-7038 GCA_964516255.1 uncultured Candidatus Saccharibacteria bacterium | reverse complement strand
CTTCCCCTCGTCAGATAAATTTCCAATAGCTTCATAAAGAGTCTGCTTTTCTTCCTTAGATAAATTGGACCGGTCGACTAATACTTCCGGCGCCCCGTTAACAAACACAACGTTATTTTTTAAATCCCATTTGTTCAAACTAATAAACACCCGCTCATCCGATGAAAAGGGAATGCTATCAAGGCGCTGGCACCATTCGGTCAATTTGGGGAAATGAGTCATCAGTTTGTTTCCCCATTCCCAAGCCGCCACCACCATAGGGTCATCTCTGTCATTGGCCACAACTGCCTGCAAAGCTGCTTGACCTTCGCCGTCAAATGCGATCCGACCCTTGCGACTGGCCGCAATCACGTCGGCCACCTGCATCTCACCCTTAGTCAAAGTGCCTGTTTTATCAGTGCAAATGGTAGTAACGCCCCCCAAAGTTTCCGCGGAGGCTAAGTTGCGTACCAAACCTTTCTTTTTTAGTATCCTTTGCATCCCGATGGCTAAAATTACCGTCAACCCCACCAACAACCCCTCCGGAATAGCCGAAACGGCCAAAGCCACCGAAGTAGTAAAAATCTCTGCCGGTTCTTCCTTTAGCAACACGCCCACCACAAACACACCCAACGTTATCACCAAAATAATCAGGGAAAGCTGTTTGCTAAACTTTTTGAGCTGCTTTTTTAAGGGCGTCGGTTCGTCCGCCTCGGAAACACCTTGAGCAATCTTGCCCATTTCAGTACCGGCCCCGGTTAACACCACTCGCACAGTTGCTGTTCCCGAGGTGACAATGGTTCCCATAAACACCTGGGATTCTACCTGCTTTTCCGCCGGCATCGATTCCCCGGTAAGCATAGCCTCCGAGACGTAAAAACGATTACTATCTAAAATCACTCCGTCCGCAGGCACCTTATTTCCTTGAGCTAATAAAACGATATCCCCCACGACCACCCCTTCTGTACCGATGGTTTCCACCTCCCCGTTCCGTATAACTCGGGCATGGGGGTGAACCAACTTTTTAAGCGCCTCCAACGCCTTTCCCGCTCGCCTCTCTTGAAAAAACCCCAAAAGGGTGTTAATTCCCACTGCCAGCGAAATAATGGCGGTATCGGTATATTCACGTAACAAAAAGGTAACTACACCGGCCCCCACCAACACGTACACCAAAGGACTCTTAAACTGAGTGAGAATGAGTTCTAAATTTCCGGGAGGGGGTTTTTCGGGCAACAAGTTAGGGCCATATTTTTCCAAACGATTTTTAGCTTCCTGCGTGGTAAGTCCAACTTCCTTCATTTCCTAAAGTTCCTTCGCTACCTAAAAGAATGGTAACACTGCCGCTGCCAAAATCACAAAAAATAGTGGTACATAAATCGCCAACGGAGTCTTAATAAACCTCAAAACGTATAAATAACTGGCCAGAAACAGTATCTCTGCCACCATGTAAATCGAGAGTACATAATCTAGAAACCCCGCTCCACTGGGTGCCTTTATCATAAGGGGAATTCCGTACCTCACATAAGTAAAGGGGGCCAAAAGTACCAATCCACCGGAAAGAAAATCAATCAGAATATGCGAAAAGGTGCCCAACATGAAAACTGTACCCAAAACGACAAGAAGTTCCCTCCACTCACGCAATTTTGCACTCCAACGGGACGAAAAAGCAAGGCCAAAAATTATTAGTGTAACAATTAGATAGGGTATTAGACTGTGGCTTAAAAAGTCCCGGTGTTTTAACTTAAGATTAAGAAGAACAATCAAAACATCAAAATCCGGCAGTACGCCCGCAGTCACCCCCACTATCCAAATCAGATTGTACTCCCACTGGGAAAAGCGGTGCTTAGAAAATTTCAGCACGGCGTAGGTATTTAAGACCCCTACGAAACTGTGGGCAAAAATCATACAATATAAAGTATACTATGATTCTCCCCTGATCTTTTGAGCAAGAGCAGCCAACACTTGAGGATCTTCCTGCTTGGCCTCACTCGCCGGAATTTGCTTTTTATTTTTGTAGTAAGGATACAATTTGACGTGTAGGTGATCTATTTCCAAACCCTCGAACACTAGACGGGTTCTAATAACCCCATCTAAATTTGCATCCAATAGTTTAGCGGCCTCTTTAGCAGCGCAAATTAAACCCAGCAAAACATCTTCAGGCGTGCGGCTGAAGGCATAACTGGGATGGTGCTTCTTAGGAATAACTATCGTCATTCCCTCTACTTCGGGAAAAATGGATAAAAAGGCTAGGTGACTTTCATCCTCCCATACTTTATGGCCAGGCACATCACCACTTACAATTTTGCAGAAAACACAGTCTCTCACGACCCTACCTTAACTTCTCCAATTACTAATTATCTACTGACAATTATTTTCCGTCAAACAATCGTCTTTAGTCTCTCCATCTGGGATGGCGTTGCAAACATCACAGACTTCCTCCTGAACCCCTTCCGCAATACCACCTTCCGATTCCTCCACAACCCCTATCATCACCTCGGTCATGTCCATAAAGTCAATGTCGGACGGAATCTCAAATTTGGATTCATCAACGGACCATTTTACACAGTTAAACTCATGGCTCGTATCCACTGGGGCGCTAGCCGATTCCTCAGCACCTTCGGCAGCAGCGTCAGCATCGACCCCAGCCTTGGTTATTCTTTTCATCTCTCCAATTTTAATCTTGGACCCATTAGAATCCAAAGAACTCCACATATAAAACCACTCTTCATCTCCTATATCGTGTACGGTTACTTCCGCAGCATCTGCCATACTTAGTTTGTAGTCCCCTCGAGTCTTATTTCCCGATACGTATACAGTCCCCTCAATCTTCCCCATTTCATCATCTTCACTAAAAGTGCATTCATAATCCTGGCCAAGGCCCGACAAATCAAATATTGTACCCGTAATATTCCCCACTGGACTAACCGCCTTTCCCGCCTCTTTTGCCTGTTCACTAATATCAGAGGCGCTACCGGCAAGCTTCTTCTGCAACTCTTCCAGATTGCAGCCGGTCAAAACCAAACCTAGCATCAAAACCAGGGAAATTATTAAATACTTTTTCATATCTGGATCCTCCAAGAAATATATTACTTACATGAAATATACACTTACCTACCTATTTAGGAAAGATTTAAATCGCGCCTAGTCCTGTATCAACTGAATTGCCTTACCATTTACTAGGGCGTCCGCGATTTTTTTGTAAACTTTATTCAACGTCCTGGCAAAAGTGGGTTGAGAGATTCCCATCTTCTCAGCTGCAGCGGTTTGATCAAGCTCATCAACGTCATGAAGTTTAAGGGCTTCAAGCTCGTCCTTTTCTAAAACAACCTCCTCCAAATATCTCATAGGAACTCCACGAGGTTTGAAATACAAAACATGTGGATTAAAATGTAGAAATCGCCGCACTCTTGGTCTAGTCATAATTTACAAATATAATAACACTACAAAGCAAATCCCCGAGTCGTGAAGACTCAGGGAGCTTTTCTTGGAAATGAACCTGCGTTACGAGTGTTTACTGACCTTCCTTAGGTAGTTCAGCCAACTCCTCTTCTGTTGCCTTTAACTCGCCCTTCAAAGCTTCTTTATACTCCTTTAAGTCCTTAACAACATTCTTTTGAGCACCAAAAGAGCCTCGTCCAAGACCAAAGCCAAAACCTCGCCCAAAGCCCCGTCCAGAGCCTAAGCCACAAGGACCTAAACCTCTTCCAGTGCGAGGACCATGTCCCAAAGGACCGGTTCCATCAAAAAACGACATTTTTCTAACACCTCCCCTTTTTGAACCAAATACAATACCCACATGTTGTTGTGAATATATATTCATAATACGTGGGGAAAGCTAAAGTGTCAAGAGGTAGTTTAGCGTGGTTTTTCTACAAACAATTTTTTGCGTTGGCTAAGCGAACTCGATCTTCTCTTCTTCAAACTTTTTAATCAGCTCCAAGTTTATTGCTTGTTGAGTATTCATGTACGTAATGTAATTAGACTCAGTAATATAAAACACCACTTCAAAAACCAAGCCGGTTTTCTCCAATGACTTAAGGTGTGCCCGATCAAACTTGGCATCCTTCTGTACCTTAATTATATCTTTGATCATTTTGGGAATCTTCTGAAGCTGGGCGTGAGGGGTTTCATAAGTTACCCCCACCGAAAAGACAATCCGCCTCTTTTCCATTTTTTTGAAATTGCGAACTCGCTTCGAGGTAAGTTCCTTGTTCGACACCACCAACTCTTCACCCTGCAGCGTCCTAATACGAGTAGATTTAATACCGATTTTTTCCACTGTCCCCATATCATCGCCAAGAACAATGAAATCCCCCGTTTCAAAAGGTTTATCCAAGTAAATCGAAAACGAGGAGAAAACATCACCCAGAATATTTTGGAGGGCAAAGGCAATAGCAATGCCGCAGACACCAAGTCCCGCGATTATAGCCGAAATATCATATCCAAGGTTTTGGGCTAAAATAGCGACCGCTCCCACCCAAACCAGGACCTTGACAAAGCCTTCTAAATTTTTGAGGGCGGAGGCATCCCAACCTCTACCCTCACCATCCTTTTTTCCCCCAACGAACTTAGAAAACCCGTGCAAGACGACTGCTTGAACGGCTTTAGTAAGGTAAAAGGAAACTACTACCAAGGTAACAACATTTATAACGCGTGAAGCATGAGTAGAGAGCACTGGAACAAATTGAGAAGCAATAAAAACCGAGGCCACAACATAAAGCCCCCACCCAACGGCACTAATAATCTTCATCAAAAGGTCATCGACTTCCGTCTTGGTATTCTTCGCCAAGGACTTGATTTTGCCGACTAGAATAAGTTTGACAACAACAAGAATAAGAAGTGTAGCAAAGAAAACTATTGCGGCACGCCCGTAGTTACTCACGAGATCATAGCCAAAAACTCCCGTCGCCAAAATCTGTAAAGTGGTCAAAAATCCCATTTGTCAAAATTCTAACACAAACGCTATCTACCAAGCTGAAAAACGCGAGCGTGTGCTAACATAAATTCATGGTTTCGGAGAGGTTTCGGGTAGTTTTGGTTGCTGGTGTCTTGGTACTTTTTATCTTTTTACGCCTGCTTGGCACCGGCTACGACATCTCAAATTCTGACGCGGCGAGGTGGCACCGCCGGTCCGAAAAGTTTTTAACCGCCCTCAAGGCCGGCGATTTCGCCTCTACCTATCAACACTACCAACCCGGCGTGACCCTAATGTGGATCAACGCAGTCGTCAAACAGGCCTCCTTCAGCTACCAACTATCGCAAATCGAAACCCCCCAAACACTGGAAAATGCCGACTACTATCCGGTTATACACGGCATTTCTAAAACGGCGTTGGTTTTGGTGCTGGCGGGCGTATTGCTGTTTCAGATGCGCCTAATTTCTAAGTTGTTTTCACCCAAGGCCGCGCTGATTTACGGCTTCCTGCTTTCAATCGAGCCTTACATGATCGGGATTGATCGGTGGTTTCATCTCACCTCACTGGAAACATATCTGGGATTTACGGCTTTTTTAGCGGCGCTTCAGTGGCGAAAAACTCAAGATTCCAAGACGTTGGGGGTATCCGCAGTATTTTTGGCACTGTCGGTCCTATCCAAGCTAACGTCGTTAATCCTTTTACCCATCTTGTTATTAGTAATCGTGGTACCCCCTACTGACACTCTCAAAAATATGCGCTTAAAACTGCCCGCGCTTGCGCTTTTTTTGGGTGTCGCCGCAACCACCTTCATACTACTTTTTCCGGCGATGTGGGTTCATCCCTTGGAGGTGTTACACAAGCTGTACTCCGCCATTTTTAACGCGGTGGGAAATGACGTCAGAGCTACCGAAATTTCCGGCGTGACTTCGCTATTCTTCTATCCGTTGGTACTTATGTACAAACTTTCGATCGTAACTTTGATTTTGATCGGCTTTCTCCTTGGAAGAGCCGTAGCGCAACATAAAAAGCAAAAAAGGGAAGGGGCCTCTATCGTCAAATCCATATTGACGGACACCCCACTCGTTTGGGTGCTGGGCTACTTTATTTTCTATTTAATCATTCTCACCGTCCCCGAAAAAAAGGTTGATCGTTACGCTCTAACTTTAATTCCACCCCTTCTTCTACTCATCGCCGCCAAAGCCTCAACCTTAAAAACAAGTTATTTAAAGGCCTTTGGGCTTATGGGCGTCGGCGTCGTTTATTACCTGCTCACCGCCGTACATCCCATCTATTCCGCCTACTACACCCACCTCCTCGGTGGAACTCAAACTGCGCTCAGACTAGGCATCTATGACAACAGCGGAGAGTACTTTGCCCAAGCTGCAACCTACCTAAACGACAAGGGCCGCGACAAATATACTTTCGTTCCCAACAACATAGAGTCTTTTTCCTACTACTACAAGGGAAATTTACAAATCGTCTTAGACAAAAACACCAATTACGTTGTTGAATCCATAGACATCGACCGAAAAACCCTACGCCCGCCACCAACCTGCCCCACTCTGGAAAAATCCTTTGGCCACCAAGGATATGAAAAGATCGTGGGCGTCTATAAATGCGAATAATAGTTGTATAATAGACAGGCCAAAATCATAGACCATGCCGAAAGTATCAATAATCATTGTCAATTACAATACACGTGACATTCTTAAGGACTGCCTGGGCAACTTAATGGCCATCCCTAAGCCCGAAAAGGAAGTTATCGTGGTGGATAACGGCTCAACCGACGGTTCGGCTCAAATGGTTAAAGAAAATTTTCCCGCTACGGTTTTGGTGGAAACCGAAAACGACGGACTGGCGGCTGGACAGAACAGGGGTTTAGAAGAGGCCACAGGGGAATACATTATATATCTCGGTACCGACGCCTTTCCCGAAAAAGGCACCATTGCCGGCACGGTTGATTATCTAGAAAAAGCTCCCTCGGAAGTTGGCATCGTCACCCCTAAATTGGTCCTCCGCAACGGAAAGCCGGATATGGACGCTCACCGCGGGTTTCCTACTCCTTGGGCATCGTTCACACACTTTACGAAACTAAATAAGCTTTTTCCCAGGTCGCGTTTGTTCAACAGGTATTTCTTAGGGTA
>CAZEWQ010000027.1:0-7483 GCA_964516255.1 uncultured Candidatus Saccharibacteria bacterium | reverse complement strand
TTGATGGTGCAATCAAAGGTTTCGGGGGTCATGTTTACGGTAAATCCGGTAACCAACAATGAGGAAGAAGTGACTGTTGAGGCGGCTTACGGCTTGGGACAGCCCGTGGTTTCCGGGGAGCTAACACCGGATGAGTACGTTGTCAGCAAAAGCAAAAAGAAAATTATTTACAAAAATGTTGCGCGTCAAACCTGGCAATTGACTCAAGCGGGCAAAACCCCTGTCTCCAAAGCCTATCAAACCAAGCAAAAACTAAGTAGCAAATTGGTGGTGGATTTGGCCAAAATCGGTATAAAGATCGATAAACATTACGGCCGCCCTATGGACATTGAGTGGGGGATGGAGAAAAACAAACTGTTAATTGTACAGGCGCGCCCGGTGACTACTTTGGGTAAGGACGGAAGCGTTTCTGCCGCCCAAAATTTACAAGTTGATACGAGTAAGGCCGGAAAATTTATATTAGAAGGTCTCGCCGCCTCGCCGGGAGTGGTTTCGGGTCCCGTGCGCATTATAAAGGGTCCCTCAGAGATCGGTAAGATCAAAAAAGGTGATGTTTTGGTGGCCTCGATGACCAATCCCGATTATGTACCCGCCATGAAACGAGCCTGCGCAATTTTGACAGACAAAGGCGGTCGGACTTCTCATGCCGCCATTGTGAGTCGCGAGTTGGGGGTTCCTGCGGTAGTGGGTTCAGGCAATGCCACTAAAATGCTGAAAAGTGGTGAAATAATAACCGTAGATGGGGCTGACGGCAAAATCTACGAAGGAAATGTAGTAGAGGTCAACGAAGATGCGGTGTCGGCAGCAGAAAAAGCCTCGAAAGAGGGAATTAATTTGGCTACGCTCAAAACGGCCACCAAACTGTATCTGAATTTAGCCGAACCCGAGTTAGCCGAAGAAATGGCCCACAAAAATGTCGACGGAATTGGCTTATTACGGGCGGAGTTTATGATTGCCAATATAGGCACCCACCCCCGCAAGTTCATAAAAGACGGCAAGGGGCGCGAATTTACTAAGCAACTGGCCGAAGGGCTTGAAAAATTTGCCGAGGCTTTTGAAGGCCGTCCCGTAGTTTATCGTTTTACCGACTTTAGAACCAACGAATATAAAAACTTGAAGGGTGGCGCGCAGTTTGAACAAGATGAACCCAATCCCATGATCGGGTTTCGTGGCGTTGGCCGTTATTTAGAAGATCCGGATGTGTTTAAGCTGGAGGTGGAGGCGCTTAAAATCGTCCGCAATAAAAAGGGTCATAAAAATCTGCATGTAATGTTTCCCTTTGTGAGGACGGTGGAACAGTTGAGAGAGGGCAAAAAGTTATTGGCTTCATACGGGTTGCGCCGCAGCGGGGCGTTTAAAGTGTGGATGATGGTGGAGGTGCCTTCTAATGTTATCTTGTTGGATGATTTTATTGACGAGGGAATTGACGGAGTTTCGGTGGGGACCAACGATTTGACTATGTTAACTTTGGGGGTTGATCGCGACAACGAAAAAGTGGCTAAAACTTACAGTGAGATGAACCCTGCCGTTTTGGCCAGCCTGGAAAAAATTGTCACCACTAGCAAAAAGCACCGGGTTACCTGCTCGATTTGCGGGCAGGCCCCGTCGGTTTATCCGGAAATGGTGAAGATGCTGGTACAGTGGGGGATGACTTCAGTTTCGGTCAGTCCGGATGTGGTTGATAAGACTCGGTTAATCATTTACGAGGCAGAGAAAAAAGTATTGAAAGACGGAAAAGAGAGGAAGAAGAAAAAATAACGATATGCCCAAAATCGCGGATATTTCCGCTTATAAAGTTGTGAATTCACGCGGGGATTGGACTCTGCGTACTAAGGTGGTGCTGGACGACGGAGCTGTGGGCGTGGAAACTATTCCGGAGGGGGCGTCGAAAGGGGAGCGAGAGGCGGCTTGCTTGCCTGTAGAAGAAGCCATTGAGAATGTAAATACCAAACTTTTTGACCTTTTAGAAACGCGAGACCCCTTTGACCAAGAAAAAATCGATAAGTTGATGATTGATTTTGACGGGACCGGCGACAAGAGTTATCTCGGTGGAAATGCTATTCTGTCGGTATCTCTGGCGGCGGCCAGGGCGGCGGCCAAGTCTCAGGGGGTTGAGTTATATGTGTATTTGGCCAGTCTTTTTAAGAAAAAACCTGATGGCAACTGGCAATTTCCTACTCCGGTGTTTAACGTGCTAAATGGTGGGAAGCACGCGCACAATGGTCTATCGTTTCAAGAATTTATGGTGATACCGGCACAAAACCTGACTTTTGATCAAGCTTACGAGATGGGGGTCAACATTTATCACGATTTAAAGCAGATTTTGCAGGAGAAAGGTCACGATGTAGACGTGGGAGACGAGGGAGGTTTTGCGCCCAACGGATTAAATCCTAAAGATGCCCTGGAACTGGTGGCAGCAGCCGCATCACAAAAATACGAGGTGGGGGATGACGTGTTTCTGGGCATGGATGTGGCGGCGGAATCTTTTCATGTGGGGGATAAATACAGCATCAAAGAAGAAAAACTGCTTTTGACCGGCGAGGAGTTAGCGGCCTATCACGCCAAACTTTTGAAGGTTTATCCGATTGTGTTTTTGGAGGACCCTTTTTACGAAGGAGATTTGGAGTCTTGGCGCGGAATCACTGCCGGATTTGGGCCAAATACGCTGATTGTGGGAGATGATTTGGTGGTTACCAACGAAAACATTTTGGTGGACGCAGTTGACGAAAAGTTGTGCAACGCGGTAATTGTTAAACCCAATCAAGTGGGCACTTTAACCGAAACTTTGAAATTTATTAAATTAGCGCAAAAGAATGAGATGGCCATTTGCGTTTCCCACCGTAGCGGCGACACCGCGGAGGATACTTTTATTGCCGACTTAGCTGTGGCCGTAGATGCCGAATTTATCAAAAGTGGCGCCCCGGCGAGAGGGGAGAGGGTAGCAAAATACAACCGGCTTTTAGAGATTTTTCATGAAACCGGGGGGAGTGACGCAAGATTGAAGGTTATTTAATCACATAGGCTGCATAGTCTTGTCCCAGTTTAGTTTCCACGTGGGCGGTTTCTTCGTCCGACAGGTTTTCAAAATATCGTCTAAATCCTCGAATCGAGTTTCCGTGACAAGATACCGCGACATTTAAATGATGCTGCTTCATTAAGGGAATAATTTCATCGCAAAACTCGGCCACCCGTTTGCAGACCGCTTCGATACTCTCTCCGTTGGGAGGGATTTCTGTAAAAGATCTTCTGATTTTTGCCAGACGTTTAGGATCTTCCAGTTGAATTTCCAGTTTTGAATGCCCTTGGAAATCTCCATAACTACGCTCTTTGACTCGTGGATCAGTGTGGACTTCCCGGGTTTTGGCAATTTCGTTTTGGGACATGGCCAGTTCCAGTGTTTCTAGAGCACGTTTTTGAGGGGAGGAAATGAGCATATCGATCTTTTTGTCTTTAAAAACCGGGGCCAAGACCAAAGCTTGCTTCTTACCCTCCTCCGTAATGGGAGAAGTGCGCCACCCGCTAAAAATGAAGTTAGCGTTATCCTCTGACTGCCCGTGTCTAAAAATATACATGACCGGGAACTCATCAGACTCTTCTTTAGGCAGCGGATCGGCCTCGTGGTAATTTAATAGCTTGATGGCTTCATCAATTCTCTCTTTGGGGTACTTGTCGTAAAGGGCAGGATCAATCTTCATATGCGTAAAAATTGTAACATGGGCGGTGTGGTTTCTGATACACTCAAAGGGTCACATTATGGGAATCATTGAACAGCTGATAACTTATTTAGAAAACCTCTCCCAACAGATTCCGGTTGAACTTTTTGCCTTTGTGGGTGCCTTTGTGGAGGAGGCAATCGCGCCTATCCCTTCTCCTTTGGTGATGACGCTAGCGGGCTCTATTGCCGATTCGCAAGGGAAGGCGGTTATTTTCCTACTTTGGCTAGCTGTGCTTGGTGCAATCGGAAAAACCATCGGTACCTGGGTTGTATATTTTGTGGCGGACAAGGCCGAAGATTTTGTGCTGGGTAAATTAGGTAGGTTTATTGGAGTCACTCACAAAGAAGTCGCGGCGTGGGGAAAGCATTTTAGTGCGGGCGGCAAAAATTTTCTTTTGATTGCTGTGTTTCGGGCCATTCCCATCATGCCCACCGCTCCCGTTTCGGTTGTAGCCGGCGTTTTAAAGCTTAATCTAGTGTCATATATGTCAGCCACTTTTTTGGGGTTGTTGGTTAGGAATACGATTTACTTGTATATCGGGTATCTCGGCTACGAATCGTACAAGTCACTGACGGAGGGGTTGGATAATATCGAATCTGTAATTCAAATAATTATCGGGGTGGTTTTGGTTAGTGTGGTCGGATACCTATACTACAGACGTCGCAAAGATGAAAGTATGGGTTTGGTGCAGCGCTTGTCCCAAAAACTTCGAAAATAGAGTTAATCAAACCTTCTTATTACGCCGGTTACTTTTCCTTGTATCTTAACCTCTTCGGCGTTGGCGTAAATTGGATCCATTTCGTCGTTGGCGGGTTGCAATCTGATCCTCCCGTTGCCTTCGTTGAAAAAGGATTTGAGGGTGGCGAACTCGTTGTTTAACAGGGCTACAACAATATCCCCGTTTAGAGCCGTATCCTGATGTTGAATTACCACATAATCTCCGTCGAAAATACCCTCTTTAATCATGGAGTCCCCTTTAACTTGCAAAACGTAGCACCTCTTAGACTGCGACACCATATCAGCGGAGACAGTCACCGTCTCCATAGGATTTTCGATGGCCTCAATAGGTTCTCCCGCGGCAATATAACCAATCAATGGAATTTCGACGCCCGCCAAAGCGGAATTTATTTTTTCGTCCAGTATTTCTATTCCTCGCACTGCGCCCTCGTACCGACGAATTAGGCCTTTTTTAACCAAAGCTTGTAGGTGTTCGTGTACTGTAGCCAGAGACGACAGCCCCATGGTATCAGCTATTTCCTGCAGGGTGGGGGAGGAGCCGTTTTTTTGTATATATTGGGAAATAAAGTCTAAAATCTGTCTTTGTTTTTTGTAAAGTGTAACTGGGCTCATAAATTTACCTTTCTTGTGCGAGCGGTGCGTGTGCCTGACGCCCCCGTAATTAAATTATTTTCGGTATTTTTATGGTACGAAAGTTACCCGAAGATGTCAAGGGGATTTTGGGTAATGTTCGTGTTACAATTTTAAGGTGTTTAAGTTAAAGTCCGATTACAAGCTAACAAGAGATCAACCGAAAGCTGGGGGCTGAAGAAATTTCTGGCTTAATTTGTGTTATGAATGGTAAGCTTATCTAATGGAAACCAACGCTGCCGAGCAACTGTACCTTTTCTACGACCACAACTCTCCACTGCTTTTCTTTGGGGGCGTAGCCTTTTTATGTCTTTTTATTGCCTTCACCCGCAAGAGCAATTATCGATTCTACATGGTTTTGTTTATCGCCCTGCTCATTCTCACTTTCAAATTCGAGTACGACAAGCACCTAGTGGCAAAACTCAAAGACGAAACCTTAAACGCTATCTTCCCACCGGAAACTCGCTACCGAAAGTATAATTTCATCGTCAATTTCCTCGATTACTATTTACCCATGCTTATGGATCTGGTCGGTTGGGGGTTGCTGTCTTTAACACTTTTAATTGGCCCGCGTGACAGGAATGGCAATGGTAAATCTACTTCCTAATGGCGGAGGGGGCAGCTTAAAAACCCATTAGTTCTTCTTCGATCAAACTCCAAAACTCGGTCCTTTTTCCGTCGTATCCTAGAGCCCAAATCCCTATTCCGCTAAAATTGTGTTCCTTGGCCAGTTGATACTTATGCCTCAAGGACTCCCTGTTTTCAAAATATACTTTGCGGTCACTGCCGGTTTCGAGGCTGACGTAGTTAAAATAAGGTACCTTCCCCAAGTCATCCCACAAAACCTCCACCTCTTCTCCGGTCTCTTCTTCTACTTCTTGGATGGTGGCTAGTACTTGTTCGTAAGTTTGAGACTTCGAGTAGCCAATGTCATCATCTCCGGGGATTCTTTCCGAGCGAGGGTCGTTGTTAATATAGACTTCCTTTTTGTCGTCGTCATCATCTCCGTTGTCGTCGTCGTCATCATCACCGTTCACCTCGTAATTCCCTACGGCCTCGTGGCCAGCGGCTTCGCCCTTAGACAAGCGATTTAATCTGGTTTCCTCACTTTCGACCACCCAATTGTAGCCGTAATATGGGACCCCTAAAATCAGCTTATCGGGGGAGGCGTAAGTTAAATAATCCGACGCCATCGTGTTTAGGTCATAGTATTTATGTCCTTCTACACCGGCAACCGGAGCAACCGGTCCGGCATGGCTTGAAGTTGGGCGGTGAAAATCGTATCCCATAATAAACATCGCATCCGCCACTTGAGAAAGTTCCGGAATATTAGTAACCCTGGGACTTATTAATGAGTCGGCAAAAGTAGAAACCACCACATAAGAATCTCCAAACTCGGCATCCAACTCGGAATTTAGATATTCGGTCAAAAGGCTGTATTTGTGGGCAATTTCGGGTTCAACATATTCCCCATATTCAAAGTTTAAATTTACATCTTGAATCCCTCGGTACTTAAGCTCAGAAACGAGGTCATCTTTCAAGGTTATCCAGCAGGAATCGCAATTTAAAAATGTAGTCGAAATCTCATCATCGTGGGAAACAACTGTCAAGGCGAATCTTATGGCGTAAGTATCGGATTGTTTGATAAGCCTAGTAAGCGTCTTACTGTTTCGCCAATTGTTATATCCGGGCACAAGTTCCCCGTCTTCATTTACTTTTTGAAATCCCCCCTCCTCACTTATATGGAGGCCAAAGTAAGCAATGTCTGTCAATTTATCCAGTTGGAGGTATTTTGCTTGGGAAAGCGTCCAGTAAGGCAAAAATCCGTAGACCATGTAATCTTTATGTTTGATCGGTCGCCATTTGGTACTTTCTAAACTTTTCGAATTGGAAAAGGGGAACAGCACCGATTCCGGTAAAGGTCGAAAGGGGTTGTATTTTATTTGCGTACTGGCTACTCCCAGAGTTGCGCCAATTACGACCAGAAAAATTGTAATGACAACTTCGCGCCTCATGATTATTTTATTTATCTTGCGCGCAGTTTAGCCATAAAAGCGATTCCGAGCAAGATCAAATTGGTGGTTAATTTTGGGTATTTGTCTTGATAGTGCTTTTGATAAAAAAGTTTCATGGCGTTGGTGGTTGCCTCATGCATTCGTTGTTGCACCTCCGGATTAGTAGCGGCTATTGTTTTAAGGTCGGCAGTCTCTTTTCTGATTCCCACGGTAGCGCCTTTATAATGAATGGCTTTAAATTGGGGCAAATACATAATTTTGAATCCCACTTGTTTGGCGCGGTAGCAAAAGTCGACATCCTCGCCGTAAACGTAGAAATTGGTGTCCCAAGTCCCGATTTTTTCGTGAACCTCACGTTTGACCAGCATAAAGTGGGAAATGCAC
>CAZEWQ010000026.1:0-7682 GCA_964516255.1 uncultured Candidatus Saccharibacteria bacterium | reverse complement strand
GACCCCGGTTGGAACTTTGAGGGTGGTTTTTCCGCTTTCGATGTTGACTTCTTTTTCGGTGCCGTTTACTGCTTCGCTGAAAGTTAGGCTCATTTCGTATCTTAAACTGCGTCCTTTTCTGGGGGCATTTCGGGTGAACCCTCCGCCAAAAAAGGAGTTGAAAATTTCAAAGGGGTCTATGTCGATGTCTCCAAATGGATTATGGGCACCTGCTCCGCCTTCGCCCCCTCCGCCGGTGGAGTAGGTGTAGGTGAAGGGTCCCCTCTGACCTCCGGAGCCGGCTCCGGCGCTTCTGGGGCCTCCAAAGCCGCTAAACGGTCCTCCCGCACCGGCGCCGAAAGGACCCGCGCCTTGGCCGAATCCGCCAAATCCTTGGGGATCGGCGGTTCCATATTGATCATACATTTTACGCTTTTGGGAGTCGCTTAAGATGCTGTAGGCCTCACCGACCTCTTTAAATCTCTTTTCGGCGGCGGTTTTGTCGCTACCTTTAGCCACGTCGGGGTGGTGTTCGCGCGCCAATTTTCGATAGGCTTTCTTTATTTCGTCCTGAGTGGCGCTTTTGGATATGCCCAAGATGCTGTAATAGTCTTTGCCGGCTGCCATAACAGCTAACATTTTAGCACTTATTGAGGTGGGGTGACAGACGTTTATAAAAAAGCGAACCGCTGATGGGGGTGTAATTCATCAGCGGTTCTGGTTGCCCTGTCGTGCTAGTCAATCCCTACCTCTGCCATGTACAGAGGGAGGAGGGCGGCGAGTCCGATAAGGCATAAGGAGACGCCGGTGAGCAGAACGGCACTCTTGGGCGTCGAGATCAAGGGTACCCCCTTGAACACTGTGTAGGAGCAGGTAACTGTGATGTAATTCACCACACTCCACACAGCAGCTAGAACTATGGGCCACACAACGGTCGTGGTCCCGATGAAGTTTTGGTCTACCGCTACGCTATATGCTAGACCGGAGAATACTAATAGCCCAACTATAACCGCGGTTCTTACCCACCCCTCGGCCATAAAATGGTGTAGCAATCCTCCTTCTGCCGTTGCTGCGGCGTTAGCCGACAGTAGAACAAACACCCAGATCAATACTGATCGCAAAAGCATTTTCTCCTCCCTTTCCCAACCCTAATTTGGAGTTGGCTAGTTTACCCTTGTGTCTTATTTTTCTCAATTCGCTGAATAACGCCTTTTAGCAGAAGCGGCCATGCAACTGTAGCATCCTCCAACACTTCGGCAAACCTTCCCCCTTCGTGAGGAGGAACAAACTTACCCCACGATATACCTTCAGAGTAGGTACATCCGGAAAGTCCCCCCCAGTTCACA
Source organism: uncultured Candidatus Saccharibacteria bacterium (assembly GCA_964516255.1). GTDB lineage: Bacteria > Patescibacteriota > WWE3 > UBA101185 > UBA10185 > CAZEWQ01. The sequence goes on along the minus strand of CAZEWQ010000026.1, from coordinate 6,357 downwards.
GGTTCGGGGCAAATCCTAACACCGTACTTGAATCTCCTAAGTATTTCCTTGCCGTGTAGCTTCCTCCCTATCATGTCTAGATACGGTCCAACCTGTTGCGCCCAGTTACGCGGAACCCCCCCTCCAATTGTGAAGATTCCTAGAGTTTCCTTCCCCGCTATTAATTTGGTGTATTTTTCTAAGTCTAGATACGCGTCGTATGTGTAGGGTTTCTTTCCGTCCCTTGCGAACTCCTTTAGATAAATGCCGAAATCTAGGCCGAGTTCTGAGTCGGTGAAAGCGGGAATAAATACCGGAACATTCTTCAAATAGGCCTGCCTCAATATTCCGGATTCCTCAAAGGTTTCTGCCAAATATTTTCCTATAGCTCTGGTTATCTTATGGCTACAAAGGCTAGCTCCCTCTGAAAACTCCTTTTCAAGTATTGGTTTCACGATATCAGCTGCGTCGTCGAGATTTTGTTCGACCTCCAAAGTGTCGTAAATTCGGTCATATCCGTCATAGTATAGTTGGGTATCTTCTTTCGAAGTCGCTCCTTCTTTATATTTAAAGTGTTGCATTCCTAAAGATTCAACTAATCCGTGTGACATCAAAGCTCCTGTTGATATCACCACGTCTACAAACCCTTTATCTATCATCTCGCAAATTAGTAGCCCCATCTTTGCCGGGGTCATTGCACCACTGACGGTCAGGACTTTAAAGCAGTTTTTATTGGTAAACATTTCATACAGCACCTCGGCTGCTTCCCCAATTTTCCGGCCACCAAAAGAGGTTTTTGACATTGCTTTAAGCATATCGTCAAAATCATTAATCTTATTTATATCCAGGGAAGTTAAAGGTTCGTATTTGTGTTTTGCTGTCTTGGAAAGGTCCCGCATGCCCTGTTGGTTAATATCCTTGTTGGCAATCTCCTTCACTTCTACTTCTCCCACCTTACCGTTAGTTTGCCTTGGAGACCCCTTGGGGGGAACTTCTTTTCCCAATGCCTTTGAGACTTTTTCGAGAGAGGATATGATAACATCGCCAATGTAGACTAAAACTTTTTTAATAAACACGCTAATGTTTTTTCTGAGCAGGGTTAGATCAAAAGATCTTGTAACGAGGGGCAGAATGCCCGTTCTTGTGGAGTCTACCAAAAACCGACCCAACAGTCAACCTATAGCGTATATATATGTGGTGGTTGCCACGTATGTTATAATGGCCCGGTGATGAGCGCTCGTAAGAAAAGTAAAAAAGATTTGAAGGCGACGAAGTTTGGTGAACATCTAATCTTTGATGCTTACGGTTGTAAGTACGAAAAGTTGGCAAACATGGAGTTTTGTTTTAATGTCCTAAATAATCTCGCGGAAATAGCAGAAATGAAAAAGATTAGTGAACCGTACGTTGTAAGGGCTGACGAAAATTTAACTTTAGGGGGCAAAGACCCGGGGGGCTTCAGTGGATTTTTGATAATCCAGGAGTCTCACGCTAGCATCCACACCTTTGCCAAGCGGGGATTTGTGACAATCGATCTCTACTCCTGTAAAAGTTTCGACCACGAGAAGGTTGTTAAGCATTTGAAGAAGGTTTTTGAGCCCAAGAGCTTTGATGTGTTGAACATAGACAGAGGGTTGAAGTATCCCACTGAAAATATATACTGAATAGACGATATGGAAAACTTACTCCAAGATTACTTGTCTTATGGAGCTAATCTAGAGATCAAAACCCCTTACTATCTGTACTTTCCAAGCGAGGTGCGCCGGACAATCACTACTTTTAAACGGTTACTTGATAACGATGTTGGAATCTTCTATGCAATAAAATCTAATAACTATGAGGGTCTGGTGAAGGAACTCATTAAAAACGATTTCGGTTTTGATGTGGCCTCGAAGGAGGAAATAGAGTTTTTGCACAAGTTGGGGGCTGACATGGGGAAAATAGCATTTTCCAACCCAAGTAAGGAAGAAGACGCTTTAGTTTTAGCTGATAAACTTGGGATAAAGTACTACGCTTTCGACTCTGAGGAGGAAATCAAAAAAATTCACAGGCTTGTCAAGGATCCGATCTTGGTTGGAAGGATGACATCAAGTAATCAGGATGCCATTGTGGAATTATCCAGCAAGTTTGGGATGACGTATGATTACTTTAAGTATTTGGTAGATAAGGCAAAGTCCGAAGGTTGGAATATACAGGGTCTTACATTTCACGTTGGCTCGCAAAACACTAAGCTCGATGCGTGGTATGAGGAGGTTAAGCGGATTTATGAATTATTAGATTACGCAAAAAGCTGCGGCTTAGAAATTAAGTATTTGGATATTGGAGGGGGCATACCGGCACCTTACGACAGTACTATAGAAGATCTAAATCTATTTATAGACGCTCTACTGAGTGTAGAGGAGATGTTGTCCAGAGATTTTCCCGAGATTGAAGTTTCTGTCGAACCGGGGAGGGGTTTAAGTGCAAATTCCATGGCTTTGGTAACGCGAGTTATAGATATAAAGCCGTATAAAAATCCACCAGTAGTAGTAGCCGACACCGGCGTTTTTAACGGGATGATTGAAGCGATCCAAGGATTCGATTACCCCGTTTTCACAGGGCATTTAGATGATTCCAAAGGGTACTCTACGTTCAGAATTGCAGGCTTTTCTTGTGACAGTTGGGACGTGTTGAAAAAAGAGGTGGATCTGCCCAAAGCTATTAAAGTGGGGGATTTGATCGTGTTTATGTACGCCGGTGCTTATACACTCGTTTATGAGCACTTCCATATGGTACCTTACCCCTCGATTACTACCTTCCCGGGAAAGAGCTCTTGACGTTTGGGTTGTTTTCTAGTTATTATTAACGTGACAAATGTCCAAAGGGTTTGCTCATTACTTTAATAGGTTTCTGGTCGTTTTAATCCTTGCTTCGGTTTTGTATTGGGTGGCCATTACGGCCCTGTCTCCTGAGAATGCCATATACTTCGACGCCTTCGGTTTCATTCTTGCCTTAGTACCTTTTGCCGGCGCCCTGCTAGGATTTTCTGTCCAGAAGCAATGGGGAGGGTTTGGCAGCTTCGTTGGTAGAAGCATTATTTTTATATCGGGCGGGCTTTTAATGTGGTCCTTTGGGCAGCTAGCGTATCTTTACTACGCCGTGACCGCAGGAGAGGTTCCTTATCCTGGTCTCCCGGACTTCTTCTTTGTTTTAATGGACCCCTTTTATGTTTTGGCGATTCTTATGATCATGAAGTACGCGGGTGTAGGAAGAAAGATCAAAACTTCGTCTTTCGCTCAATTTCTTTTGCTCGTGGTGCCGTTAGCCACCCTTGCCTTAAACCTGAAAACATTTTTCGGCGACTTTTCCAACATCGATCTTTCGGAGTATGTATACCTAGACTTTGTCTATACGTTTGGCAGCATTGCCGTGATGACTTTGATTGTACTTACAATTTTATTGAGTGCAAAAAATTTGGGTGGTAAGATGGGCTTGGCAGTGTATATGTTCCTTCTTGGAATTGTGTTTCAGTATGTGGGTGACTGGCTTTACTCCTACTTTGAATCGCGTGAGATTTTTGTGGAGAATGGTAGTGTGGTCGATTTCGTATTCTTCTTGTCGGTGGCGTGTGTCGCTTATGGACTAGGAAGATTCAACACGGAGTCTCTGAATGGGTCTACTGAACCGGTTTAGGTATGGACATGACAAGCGTAGAACTAATAAAAGCAATAATTAAAGAGCAGGGCTTAATTATAGGTGAGGATTTGGCTGTGGCTCGAGCGGTATCTACAGGTTTGATAAAGCCCGCTCCTGAGAACAAGGGGGAAGTTACCGTAACTGGGGGTAATGGTGTCGTTCTGGAAAAGCTGGTTGATGCCTACAAGCAGGTATTTGGCCAATCCTCTGTAGATGTGTGCCTAGACGTTATTAAAAGATATCCAATGATGGAGGTTAACTCTCTACTTCCTGAATCCCTCAAGAGTAAAGTTACCACCAAGAAATAAACCGGAGAGTCTAGCCTTGTAGGATTTATGTTTCTTGTCCCCCGCAACTCAAAATAGTACTATTACTAAGAGATGCCCACTTTACTGCCAAAATTGGGAGTCGTAAAGACAAAACAATCAAACAAACCTGAGGATATTGCCCAACAGTTGTACAACAAAAACGTTGAGTTGTTGGAACAAAGGCGAAGAACCGAGCAGCTGTTGTACAACGTTTCCGAGATTATTATCGCACTTGACCCCGATTACAGAATCACCCTCTTAAACCAAACATCCGAAAGAATTCTAGGTATCAAAGACGCATCTGAGGTTCTGGGGACCCACATTGAAGATTTGATAAAACTTGAGACCGAAGAAGACGAGAAGTTAAACGTTCGCGATTACTGCTTTGCCCAAGACGGAAAAAACCACTTAGAAAGCGTGGTTCTAAAAACCAATAACGGTGACCGATACGTCAACATGACCACTTCCACCATTGACTTCCCCAGCGGGAAAAGTGAGTGCCTGGTAACCATCACCGATATCACCAAAGAAAAAATGCTGGAAAAAGTGAAGGACGATTTTATTTCGGTTACTTCCCACGAGCTTAAGACTCCTATGACCATTATAAAAAGCTATCTCTGGATGTTGGCCAACAATAAAGCGGGTCCCTTGAACGAAAAACAGTTGGCTTATTTAGAGAAGGCCATTCGGGGATCGGATCGAATGTTAAATCTGGTTAACGATATGCTCAATATTTCTCGGATGGAGCGCGGGAAGGTGCATATGGAGATTAAGGAGATTAGTCTTATCAGCGTTGTGCAAGGTGTGTTGACTGAGATGCAATTTAAGGCTGATGAAAAAGGGTTGTCTCTGGGCATGGATGCAGCTTCGGACGGTGAGGAGCTGCTGGTTAAGGCTAATGAATCGAAGGTGATGGAGGTGCTTACCAATTATATTAGCAACGGACTCAAATACACTGATCAGGGTGGGATCAAGGTGGATATTCGTGCCGATGGGGCTTTTGCTCGGATAACCGTAATTGACACCGGAAAAGGTATTGCGCCCGAGGACATTGGGAAGCTTTTTCACAAATTTTCGCGGCTTAATTATAGCTATGAGACGGTGGCGGAGGCGGGTGGTACCGGGCTGGGGTTGTATATTGTAAAAACGTATGTGGAGAGGATGGGGGGTCACGTTGGGGTTTACTCTAAAGGGGTGGGGAAGGGGAGTACTTTTTGGTTCACTCTGCCTTTAGCCAAGTAGCTGGGTTTTTACTCTGAAAAAATAATAGAGAGGACTAGAAAGGGCGGCGCTGAAAGCGCCGCCCCATTATCGTTATTATTTAACCGAATCCTTTAACGTCTTTCCGGCCTTAAAAGCAGGAGTCTTGCTAGCGGGAATGTGAAGGGGCGCACCTGTTTGTGGATTTCGTCCCATTCTCGCGGCTCTGCTTCGAACTTCAAATGTTCCAAATCCAGTCCAGGTGACTTTTTCACCTCTCTTTAGGGTTTCGGTTACAATGCTTGACAGGGAGTCCAATGCTTTAGTGGCGTCAACTTTAGTCATGCCGGCCACATCTGCGACTCTGTTTACTAATTCGTATTTCGTCATATCGTTAACACCTCCCTTCAAATATATTTATCAAATCTACTAACTGTATTATTTTCTAAATCCAATATTACACTCCGAAAGGCCTTTCTACCAGCACTTTCCCATTCAAACCTCTGTCTCTGTGCCGTTAACATCATGTTTATAATTATTTCCTTTTTTACCCCCAAAACGGAGTCGATTACGCCCGTCATTCCAACGTCGGAGACGTACATGGTCCCCTTAGGAAGTACAAAATTGTCGCAAGTGGGGACGTGAGTGTGAGTTCCACAGACTGCAGTTACGCGTCCGTCGACATAAAAAGCAAAAGCCATCTTTTCGCTGGTTGCTTCTCCATGAAAGTCGACAATGATGGCCGAAAAGTCCTGTCCACCGGTTTCTTCCAAAATCTCGTCAACCTTTCTAAAAGGATCATCGACATAACTGGTTAAAGACCCAAAAGACGTTCTGCCCATTAGATTTATCAAAAGTACTTGACCCCCCTCCCCACAGTCAACGACAGCCCAACCTTTTCCCGCCGTCCCTTCCGGATAATTGGCGGGCCGCAAAACCGGTAAACTATCAATCTCTTCGTCAAACCCCTTTTGCCCAAAAATGTGGTCGCCGCTGGTAAAGTAGTTCACGCCGGCGTCCTGCATTTCCTTTAAGGTTCCCACTGTAACCCCACGACCGTGAGCAACATTTTCCGCGTTAGCAATGACCAAATCAATCTTCTTCTCTTTAATTAGGGATGGAAGCACCTCAACAACAGTATTTCTTCCTGCTTTGGCTACAATTTCACCAACAAATAGGATCCTCATAATTCTTTAAT
>CAZEWQ010000025.1:0-7984 GCA_964516255.1 uncultured Candidatus Saccharibacteria bacterium | reverse complement strand
TGGCTGTAGTAGGAATATTACCCTGCAGTTTCAATGTTCCCTTCGCTCCTTGTTTAAATGGTGCTAACCGCTGGATTTATTTTAACCCACCTCCCTTACCCAAGATCCCATTAGTGGGTATCTTAGGATTCCAACCCAGTGAATTGGCAAAACTGGCTCTAATTCTCTATGTGTCTTCCATTTTGAGCAAATTCCTCGATAGTCGCCCCATAAAAAGCAAGTCCACCAATTCCGGGGATTTCACACTCTTTTTGACTTATATTATTCCTACGGTTGTTTTTACCGGACTCATAGTTCTTCAACCGAACATGTCTACTGCGGTTCTAGTCTTTGCCATTGGAACAACTATTTTCTTTGCCGCAGGCGGGAAGATAAAGTATTTAGTACGCCTGATCCCTTTGGCGGTGCTACTTGGTGGGCTGGTTATGGTTGCCTCGCCGTACCGGAGGGCACGTATTCTTACCCTAGTTAGACCAAATCAAGTCGGAGAAAACGAAAGAACCACAGGATATCATTCTAAACAAGTACTGATTGCGCTTGGTTCAGGGGGCGTTTTTGGAGTAGGTTTGGGGCAATCCAAACAAAAGTTTCAATATCTACCGGAAGTGTCGTCCGACTCTATCTTTGCCATCATCGGTGAAGAACTGGGGTTTATCGGAACGGCAGGGGTAATTATTATCTTTTTGTTGTTAATTTATAAGGGGCTGGAAATCGCCAAAAACGCCCCGGACACCTATGGCCGATTACTGGCCGTGGGTATCATATCCTGGATTGGGTTTCAGTTTTTTATCAATGTTGCGGCCATGTCCAAACTCATCCCGCTTACCGGCATGCCCATACCTTTCATTTCCTATGGTGGGTCGGCCACAATTTTTAGTTTAATTGGATTGGGAATTTTGGCCGGAGTAGCCAAGAGATCCGACTAAGCAGCTAGTTACCTAACTTCGCGCCAAAAACGCCTTAAAGTGCGGTTTTTGCTACAATTCCCCTATAATGAACAGCTTGCGCAAACTTGTTATCACCGGCGGCCATCATACTTCAGCCTTACCGGTGATTGCAGAACTCAAAAAAGTGTTTCCACACCTATTGATTTATTGGTTCGGGCACAAATATAGCTTAAAGGGGGACAAAAACCCTTCCTTGGAGTATAAGGAAATCACCAAACTGGGCTTGCCTTTTTACGAAATTAAGGCTGGTAAGGCTTTTCGGACACTTGATCCGATTCGCCTTTTAAAAATCCCTATTGGCTTTGTGCAATCTTTCTGGCTTTTGGCAACGCTTAAACCTGATGCGATCCTTTCCTTCGGAGGATATTTGGCGGTGCCGGTGGTAACTTCCGGGTGGGTACTAAGAATTCCTTCAATAACTCACGAACAAACGGTAGTGGCAGGGCACGCCAATAAATTGATTTCCAAGTTTGTAAAAAAAGTCTTAATCTCCTGGGAAAAATCCAAATTGTACTTTCCTGCCTCAAAAACCGTCTACGCCGGACTACCCCTTCGCCCGGAAATATTCGAAATCAAATCCTCTGCCTTCAATTTGAACCCACAGCTCCCAACCATTTACATCACCGCCGGAAAAACCGGATCCCACAAAATAAACGTGGTGGTTCAAGATTCCTTGGGAGAGCTGCTCAAAACGTGCAACATTATCCACCAATGCGGTGATTTTTCGCCTACCAACGACTATCAGACACTAACAGATGCTTATTCCGGGCTGGCTAGCGATTTGCCCGGCAAATATTTTGTCCAGAAGTTTGTTTTAGCAAACGAAATCGGAGAAGCTTTCCACAAATCCAACTTAGTAGTCGCCCGAGCAGGAGCCCACATCACCGCGGAGGTACTGGCTCTAAAAAAACCGACCCTGTTTATACCTATTCCTTGGGTATCCCACAACGAACAATGGGAAAATGCCCAAATGGTGGAGGGCGTGGGCTTAGCTACAATCTTACCCGAGCACGACTTAAACAAAGAAAATTTTGTGTCCTCCGTTAAAAACACTCTGAATAACCTAAATCAATACCGCCTCACAGACCCAACTTTGAGCGGCGGATCCAAAGATTCTGCTAAGATTATCGTAAATGAAATTGAACGCGCGGCTATCGACAAAACCATTGCCGACAAAACCGGCCAGGGGCACGTTAGTTAGACGTAGATACTCAAAACCGGCCGGAATGGTAGTAAAAGTTTTGTTACTGGTGTTTGTGTTAGGTGCGATAGTGTATTTTTTTGCCTTTTCCACCTTTTTTAACATCACCAAAATCAGAATTAGAGGAGCAACTCACTTCGTAAGCGAAACCGACTTGATGGAAATGGCAAAAACTCAAGCCTACGGAAAAAATATTTTAACTTTCAACACCCAACACTTACAGGATTTGCTCCAACAAAATTTTCAGGGAGCGGAAGGGATACGGGTGCAAAAGAAACTACCTAACATCCTAAAAATAGATGTGGAAGAAAGAGTTCCTTTAGCCCTGATCCACAATGAGCGGTTAGACCAATACTACATGATTGACCTAGATGGGTACGTCTTAGGACTTGCAGATCAACAGAACACCAATTTGCCTAAAATCCAATATGAACAAGAAATCCATGTGGGAGAATTTATTGATAAAAATTTGGTGCCGATATACTTAGAGCTTAGAGAGGCGTTGGGTAAACACAGTTTGAAGGCTAGCAGCATCAGTTTTTATCCCAGGTATACCAGAGTATTTGTAGAAGACGGTAAAGAATTGATCTTAGGGAACACGAAAGGGGTTGATATAGCAGTTAAAGCTGCCAATGATCTATTAAAGCAGGTTATTTTGGAAGGTGGAACTTTAAGGAAAATTGATTTACGATATGATAAAGTGATAGTAGAATGATGAACAGTGCTCCCTAAATTCAGCTTTATGCCCAAAGAAAAATTAGTCGCCGCCATCGATATAGGTTCAATCAAAATTAGCACAGCCGTCGCCCTCGTTTCCGAAAGCAAGGTGTCTGTAATTGGAGTTTCCGGAAAGGTTCTTTCCAGGGGAATCAACAAGGGAAATGTGGTCAATATCGACGCTGCCGTGGAAGCAATTTCAGAAAGTATTGAAAAAGCCGAAAGGATGGCCGGGGTATCCATATCGTCAGCCTATGTCACGATAAATGGGAGCCACATTCAAACCCAAAATTCGCATGGGGTAGTAGCCGTTACTGCCGATGATAGCTACGAAATTGATCACAATGATGTCATAAGGGTCACCCAAGCTGCTCAGGCGGTGTCTCTACCTTCTACGCGCGAAATTATTCACGTTATCCCGCGGGATTTTGCCGTGGATTCGCAAGATGGCATCAAAGACCCAGTAGGAATGAGCGGGGTTAGGTTAGAAGTAGAGACAAATATTATCCACGCATCCTCCACCGCTATTCGAAATATCACCAGATGTGTACAACACGTAGGAGTTGAGGTAGAGGAGCTTGTCTACGCCGGAGTCGCCTCAGCCCAGGGGGTTTTAACCGACACGGAAAAAGAATTGGGTACTATTCTTTTGGATTTTGGGGGCGGGGCGGCAGCTATCACAGCCTTTTTGGAGGGCAGCCCCGTATACTCTTGCGTTTTGCCCATTGGGGCTAGGCATATAACCAATGATCTGGCTATTGGGCTAAGAACTCGCCTAGAAGATGCCGAAGAAATAAAACTCAAATTAAGTATCGAGAAAGTCGATGCCTTAAGCCTTAGCGACAAAAATAAAAGGTTGGAAGATTTTGACGTTTCTGAATTTAATCTTGACGTAAACACCGTACCGCGAAAACTTTTGTACGAAATTATTGACGCCCGCCTCAACGAAATTTTTAGACTGGTAGCGTTGGAGTTAAGTACAGCTAATTTGACCGGCAAACTTCCAGCGGGGTTGGTCATCACCGGCGGAGGGTCCTTAACTACAGGGATAGAGAAAATGGCCAAGCAAGTTTTAAAGATGCCGGTGAGAATTGGTAACCCTAAGGGAGTAACCGGCCTTATTGATGAGATCCAAACCCCCGCCTTCGCCGCCACCGTCGGTGCCGTTTTATACGGCGTAAATTTAGAGAAAAGTACTGCGGTATTGTCAACCGGTCGATCACAAGGTAATATAGGTTCACTTTTTTCAAAAATTATTAACAAAGCAAAGTCTTTCCTGCCGTAAAAAATTGCCCGTTGGCTTGGAAAAAGTCGAGTAGTAAATCGCCGCGAGTAGCGCCGTGGTAATATGTAAATCGCTTTATATAAGTTATGTTTGTAAAACCGGAAATAGAACGATTCGCCAAAATCAGAGTGGTAGGGATTGGTGGCGCAGGCTGCAATGTTATAAACACTATGATTGCGTCAGCTCAAATTAGTGGCGTGGAGTTTATTGCCGTTAACACCGACGCCCAAGCTCTTTCTATTAATAAAGCTTTTATAAAACTCCCCATCGGACAGGAAATCACACATGGTCTCGGTGCCGGGGCGGATCCCGACACAGGAAAAAGAGCTGCCGAAGAATCCATTGAGCTTTTGAAATCAAATTTAGAAGGTTCGGACATGGTGTTTATCACCGCCGGAATGGGTGGGGGTACGGGGACCGGTGCTTCTCCTATTGTAGCTCGGACCGCCCGAGAACTTGGCGCCTTAACCATAGGAGTAGTAACCAAGCCTTTTACTTTTGAAGGTGCTCAAAGAATGAGAAACGCTGAAATAGGAACCGAGGAACTACGTAAAGAGGTTGATGCATTAATTGTCATTCCCAACCAAAAACTGTTGGAAATTGCTGATGATACCATGCCGGTATTAGAGGCCTTTAGGGTATCCGACAGTGTGTTGAACCAAGGAGTACAGGGAATTGCCGACCTTATTGTAATGCCCGGACTTATTAACGTCGACTTTGCCGACGTGCGCACCATTATGAAGGATGCGGGCTCTGCCTTGATGGGAATCGGAATTGGCACAGGAGAAAACAGAGCTGAGGAGGCGGCCAGAGCAGCCATCTCTTCTCCCTTGTTGGAGGTTTCCATCGAAGGGGCAACTGGTATTTTGTTTAACGTCCTGGGAGGTCAAGACCTAAGTATGAAAGAAATTGACATTGCAGCTCGTGTTATAAAGGAGAATGCCAACCCGGACGCTAATATAATTTTTGGAACCACCGTAAGCGACGATGTAACGGATCAAGTAAAAGTTACGGTTATTGCCACCGGATTTGACAGTTCTCTAAGACAAATGTTTAAACCCGAGATGCAACACGTCCAAGAACAGCAGGATGAAAATGATCAAGAGGGACCCGTAAACCAAGAGCCCAACGCTGCCGCAACCGAATCGGAAGAATCGGCACCTGCGACGGAACAGGAAAATCATAAAGAGCCCGAAGAAGAGGACGAGGAGGGAGGAAAATACGATATCCCCGCGTTTTTACGGCGTCGCTAAGGTAGATTATACAACCTTCATTAGTGGTTTCCTTTAATCCTATATGATTTCATTTAAGGTACTCGAGTTGTAAGGGCAGATTCATACTCGTTGGAGGTTAAGCTACTTAGTTTGCTTTTCGCGCTTCAACAACTTCGATCTGGCAGTGGGAAGTTGTTGGCGAGTGAGAAGCGTGGAAGATTCTATGCCCAACTTGCCCGCGGCTGTATCGGCCAAAAGGGAGAGGACACCACAGTTAAATAAGGTAACCAAGAGAGACGGGAGTATTGTAGGATTTGACCTGTCCAAAATCGAGGAAGTCGCCTACGCAGCCCTAAAAGGAACTAAAGAAGGAACCGCGAAGGATGCCCGCAAAGCTGCCAAAGCCGTAGAAAAAGACCTCCTTAAGATAACTGCCAAAGAACCCAATTTTATTCCTCATGTAGAACACATTCAGGACATTGTTGAGCAGCGATTGATGTCGTTGGATTTCCCCCAATCGGCCAAACACTTTATTTTGTATCGACAGCAGCGGGCGGAAATTCGCGACTCCATGCGGATAAATCAACTTCAGTCCTCCGAAGATTTCAAAAAGAAAGTGTCTGAAAGCAAGAAATACTTTAAGAATGCTTTGGCAGAACTGGTATATTACCGCACTTATTCAAGATGGCTGTCTAAAAAGGGTCGGCGTGAGACTTGGGTGGAAACCATAGCCAGGTTTATGGATTTTATGAAGGAAAATCTTAAGGGTAAGTTTAGCGCATCCGAGTACGGCGCCCTAAAGAAAGCCCTTTTAAACCAAGAGGTTGTTCCTTCTATGAGACTTATATGGGCATCCGGTCCTGCCGCCCGAAAAACCAACGTCGCCGCTTATAACTGCTCTTACATTTCTATTTCGGATCCTAAAGATTTTGCCGAAATGATGTACATCTCCATGTGCGGAACGGGAGTGGGATTTTCGGTGGAAAAGAAGTCAGTGGAAAAGTTACCTCAAATAAAACATCAAACCGGTGAGAAATTACCACCATATACGGTAGAGGACAGCAAAGAGGGTTGGGCGGACGCTTTTCACGCAGGACTGCTGGCCTGGATGGGAGGAAAAGACATTGAATTTGATTATTCCCAGGTGCGACCCAAAGGGGCAAGATTAAAAACTATGGGAGGAAGGGCCTCGGGACCCGAACCTTTAATGGACTTGATGAGTTTCGCCCGCTCTAAGGTATTGCAAAGGCAGGGTGGGCAATTATCAACTATCGAGGTACATGATATCGCCTGCAAAGTCGGGGAGATAGTGGTAGCCGGAGGTGTTAGAAGGAGCGCCATGATCTCGTTTTCGGATTTGGATGACATGGAGATGAGGTTGGCCAAGCAAGGACAGTTTTGGATGAAAGAAGCGCAACGCAGCATGGCCAATAATTCAGCCATTTACGAAACTAAACCCACCTCAGCGGAGTTTTTGCGGGAATGGATATCTCTGGCGGAAAGCGGCACCGGGGAAAGAGGTATTTTTAATCGCGGCAGAATTTCGGAACAAATTCCTAAAAGAAGGATGGAGACATTCGGAGACCACGTTGATACCTCCGGGCTCAACCCGTGCGGAGAGATTATTTTGCGCTCGAAACAGTTTTGCAACTTGTCCGGTATAGTCATTCGTACCCAAGACACTGAAAAATCACTCCTGCGAAAAATAAGGCTGGCGGCAATGTTGGGCACCTACCAAGCATCGTTGACCAAGCTTCCTTATATATCTTCCAAGTGGAAGAAAAATTCAGAAGAGGAGGCGCTTTTGGGGGTATCTTTAACCGGATATTACGACAACAACTTAGTGCGGACCGATGAAGTACTGCAAAAAATGCGGGAAGCTGCCGTAGAAACCAACAAGAAATACGCTAAAAGGTTAAAAATAAATCCGGCAACTGCGGTAACTTGCGTAAAGCCTTCGGGCAACTCGTCCCAATTCTTGGACACCTCCTCCGGTATGCACCCCAGATATGCCAAATACTACATAAGAAGGGTGCGTATAAGTTCTACCGATCCGCTGTTGAAAATGTTAAAAGATCAAGGAGTGCCTTGCCATCCGGAAGTGGGGCAAACCCGTGAAAGCGCAACCACCTACGTCTTAGAGTTTCCGGTTAAATCTCCGGAAGGTGCCATTACCAGACACGATGTCAGCGCTTTGGAACTCTTGGAAGAATGGAAACGTCTAAAAGTCAATTACACCGAACACAACCCTTCGGCCACTATATACGTGGGAACCGAGGAGTGGGTTCTTGTTGCCAATTGGATCTACAGCAACTGGGATATCGTGGGCGGATTATCCTTTTTGCCTAAAACCGATCACATTTACCAATTGGCTCCTTACGAAGAAATAAACAAAAGAACTTATGAGAAGTTGATGGGGGAAGTGAAAAATATTAACTTTTCTAAGTTGGTTTACTATGAACAGGATGATAGAACCACCGGCGCCAAAGAATACGCTTGTATGGCCGGGAACTGTGATACTTAACCAATTTGGAGCCAACGGTGGGTATCGAACCCACGACCTATCCCTTACGAAGGGATTGCTCTACCACTGAGCTACGTTGGCACGTCAGGTAGAAGT
>CAZEWQ010000024.1:0-8125 GCA_964516255.1 uncultured Candidatus Saccharibacteria bacterium | reverse complement strand
GCCGGATTTGTGCGCCAGTACCGGCTTTCCGTGGGCTTGGGCTTCGATAGGGGTGATGCCTAAATCTTCGTCGGCGACGGGGTTTATAAATCCTTGGCAGTGCTCAAAATAGGCGTGTTTGGTGGCTTCGTCTACTCTACCCGCGAAGGTGACGTTTTTTGGCGCCATGGCGCTTAATCGGCCCCTCTCCTTACCGGTTCCGATGATAACTAGATTCATTTCGGGGAGTTGGGTGAAAGCCTTAATTAGCAAGTCAAAATTTTTGTAGGCCACTAGACGACCGCAAGCTAAAAAGTATTGAGCAGGTGCGTCTTTGGGCGGAATAAGGGAGGGGTCGCCAAAGTCAACATCTACAGGGGGATAAATTAGAGTAGATTCGCGGCCGTAAAACTTTTTGATGCGTTTTTGAATTTCCTGGGAGTTGGCGATTAAAAAATCAGGGCGTTGAGCGGCTTCGTAGTCCCAAATTCGTAAAAAGTGATCGATAACGGAGACGATAGGCTTAAAATACCAAGCGTTTCTTTTGGCGCTTTCGACCGAGTAGCCGTACAAAAAGCGTGGGGGAGTATGAACGTATGAAATGTGTACTTGGTTAGGAGTAGTGAGTACTCCTTTGGGCCAGGCGGTGCCTTCAGATATAACGACGTCGAACTCGCGGAGATCAAAGTTTTCAAAAACAAACGGCATTAGGAAGGTTAAAAGCTTAGGAAATTTGGAGAAAACTCCGGTGGGGGAAATGATTTTGTGCGAATTTATTATTTCTGACATTTTTGCGGGATTGTAGGCGCCGGTGTAAATGGGAGCCCGGGGAAACAGTTGGCAGAGGCTTTCCAGTACCTTTTCGGCTCCTCCATATTGGAGAAGATAGTCGTGGACGAGGGCCACTTTGGCTGTTTTGGGGGATCTCATGGGGTAATTATAACAGGGGATTTGTGTTGTGTGCCTGAGAAAAGCAATATCCCAAAAACCCCTTGACTAACTTATAGGTTGACTGGCATTATATACGTATGCTTAAGTTGCCTGCCGCTGCCAAGTCGGTCCACAATGAGCGAGGATTTTCCGTTAACTCCATAATTTTTTTTGTTTCCGTTTTTTCACTTCTGGTTTTTTTCGGGTGGCACTACTTATATAATCCCGGAATTTCCGTTTTAGAGAGATTTAAAGATGTAAAAGGTGTTTCTACGGCTAATAATGCGCCTGAAAACCCCGGTTTTAGCGTTTTTGTGACCAGCGAATTTGGAAACTGGGATCTGGTGGAATATTTGTGCGAAAGTTTAGCCGAGTGCAAGACTTCCCTTGATTCCGGTGAGAAATGGGCTACCGTTAGCGGAGGCGAGACCGAAAATCACCAAATTTTTGTGGAGTCCGAGAGTAGTTGGAGAGAATACGTTTATATGAAGGTTTTTGTGAGATCGGGCTGGGGATCACAAGACCGAAAGTTCGTAATGGACGCCACTGGAGACGTTTTGGGCTCAAATGAGGTTACTTTAGAGGAAACGGAGGTTTTGATTTTTCCTGTGTCTAGCGTAATTAAAGACTATGCCACCGCAGCGTCTTTTTCGGATGCAGTTTTAGAATAAACTTTTAGCGATCCCTGTATAATCCCTTTGTGACAAAGCAAAATAACCGAAAAAAAGTGGCTGTTGGCGTCAGTGGCGGGGTTGATTCCTCGGTGGCGGCGTATTTGTTAAAGAAGCGGGGTTACGACGTGGTGGGCGTGTATATTCAATGTTGGGAATCTAAAGCTGACGGATGCACGGCAGACGAGGATAAGGCTTCTGCTGTAGCGGTTTGTGCTCATTTGGGTATCAAGTTTGTACATTTGGATTTTATTTCCCAGTACAAGGCTAAAGTTATTGAGTATTTTTATCGCGAGTATGAGGCGGGGCGGACGCCTAATCCGGATGTGATGTGCAATAAGGAGATTAAATTCGGATTATTCCTTGAGTGGGCGATGAAAAATGGCTTTGATTATGTGGCCACCGGGCATTACGCGCGAGTTGAAGCGGTTGGTAATGGAGTCGAGAGTGGTGACGCTGCTGACGGAGATGGCGGGTTTAAGTTGCTAAAAGGGATCGATGAGACCAAGGATCAATCCTATTTTTTGTATTTATTGGGTCAGGAGGTGTTGGCGCAGACCCTTTTTCCGTTGGGGGAGTTGAAAAAGAGTGAGGTTCGCGAAATTGCCGGGAAGGTGGGGCTTCCAACCTATAATCGTCCTGACAGCATGGGACTTTGTTTTATTGGCGACATTGACGTGCGAAAGTTTTTAGAAGAGCGTATTGCCCCCAAAAAGGGAGAAGTGGTAAACGGCGACGGCGAAGTAATTGGCGAGCATGGCGGCGCCTGGTTTTACACCATCGGACAGCGCCACGGATTTACAATTACAAAGTATCAAGGGCTGCCTATGTACGTGGTGGATAAGAATGTTGAGGAAAATGTTGTGGTTGTGGGGCCGATTGGCCAAACGAGTAAGGATTGTTTTGAGGTCGAAAAGGTGCATTGGATTGGTGGATCGTCGGAGTTTCCGTTGGATTGTGAGGTTCGGGTACGTCATTTAGGCGAATTGGCTCGCTGTACCATCTCACCATCTTTGTCTGTAAAGCTCGAAACCCCCATTTTTGGGATAGCGCCGGGCCAAAGTGCAGTATTTTATGCTGGAGATGAAGTTTTGGGTGGTGGAGTTATCTGTAGATAAATGCTAAAGCAGGCTTGGGTAACAAACGACGGTGGTTTTTACCCAAAAGCCTGCTTTTGTGGACGGTGACAACTAGAGCGACAACTCAATGTGTAGCCCCACTACTTCAAATGTTTCTTCTTCGGCTCGTGAATGGTGCAGTAGCATTTTGTCCACCATTGCCTCCGTAGACATGTTCGGTTCGAAGCCAAGCTCTGTCCCAGAAACCTTACCAAGAAGTTCCTCGAAAGACCTGGCTGTGGTGCGTTTCGCTATCCTTACACAAACCTTATCATTGTTCTGGGTGTCACGAAAGCATACGATGTGGTTTCTCTTGATATCCTGGTGTGGAGGCTCATTGAGCAAGGCCACCACGCGGAGCCTGCCGGATTTAATCCCTTCAAAAGTGTTGGGGTCAACATCTATACAGTGTTGGTTTGCCACACGGTTCTCCTTTTCTGTTATGTTGAGTTTACTTTACCAACCTCCTACTTCAAAACTAGCTCCGGTCACCTTAATTCTCTTTTCGAACCCCCCTTTCGTGTCGATCCTTATTACTAATTCGTTGTTCCCCTCCAGATTATCGAACGAATCCAATGATTTATACGAAAGAGTATACACCCCGTCTCTTTGAATAGTAAAGGGGGAAGTATATTCCTGCCAATCTGTCTCGCCATCTAACGAATACAGAGTGGCCCGCACTGCTGACAAATCGTCCGAGGCTACCAAAGTTACGATTGGGTAAGTTTTGTACCACCCGTTTTCTTTGGTTCCTATCAGCAAAATATCGGTTTGGGGAGGAGTGGTGTCAATTGCTTCTCCAAACACGGCAAAATGGGAAAAGTGAGTGGTTTGAGCAGTAATTTTATTGGCCACCAAGTCTACAACAGAGGGTAACGCGTTCCAAAGTTGCAAAGCCCCGTCCCAGTAATAGATTTTCAGGGTTTCCGGTTTGATGTTGGCGAGTAAGTTGGGGTCAAAGTCAAGCTCGATTTCTGCTGCAGTGGTCAGGGTTTCAACTTTTATTCCCAAATTGTCGAAGGCGGTAATCAGTGTAGAAGTGGTTTTTAGATATTTAAGCCCCGTTTGTGCGTCGGATAACCGGGGAAGCGCCGCGTGTCGTAGCAAGATAGTAAGGCCTATGTCGACCACGTCTTGGGCCAGGCGCAACGTTTTGTTTCCGGTTTGCACTGTGCCGCCGATTTCATTGATGTAGTCGGCTTCTTCGGTCATTCCAACGGGGTTTTGCCAGAGGTAGTAGCTTTTGGTTCCGTTGTGAGTACCCAGAGTGTCCGTCCAGGTGATTTTTCCCCAGGGGTCGGGGTTTTTAAGATCCTGCCATCCAAAAGGATCGTTATTACTGTCCGGCCAGTCGTCTGTAAAATCCCCGTCACTATCTAAGTCTTTTTGGACTGCAAAGTGCAGATGTGGACCTGTGGTATTTCCCGTTAAGCCCACTTTTCCCAGTACGCTGCCGACACTCACAGCTATTTGCTCGGTTCCCGTCGCGACCAAATCAGTGCCCTGCAAGTGCATATAGGTGGTTTGATACCCGTTTTGATGGTCGACTTTTATAGTGTGGCCACAAGCGATGCAATAATAATAAGAGGCGACGCCCGCCGCAGGGGACAGAATCTCTGTTCCGTAGACCAGTCCAAAATCAATACCGTCGTGGGTGCTGTAATACATTTCGGGTTCTGCTGCGCGGGTGCCGAGATAATTTAGGGTTGTGGTAGAGGCTTCGGGAGGTTCCGAGTAATAAGTATAACCAAGCAGGGGGTATTCGTGATCAAAGTAGGCTGTAATGGTATCCAGTAGATCGTAAGCGGAGACACTTTCCCATGGAATGCCTAGAAATTGATTGACCGCCGCTTGTTCAGACGGAATATCATACTTGTATAGCCCCTCTTTGCCCAGATGCGCATAAATATAGGAGGGGTCTGAAGCTAACCAATCAATGTTTCTGATTTCCTTGTAGGTGGAGAGGTTTAAATTGGTGTTTTCCCACGTAATTCCGTTGTCGGCGGAGCGCACGATGGTCCATTGATCGGGTGCGGATTGTCTTCCTACGTAAAAGTAGCCGTCGTAATAGGAAATGGCTCCGCACTCAAAACCTCCCCAGCCCGGTAACCTTTCCCAAGTTTGGGCGTAGTCGGTTGATTTGTATAAACCCGGTGAGCCGTAGGCACATCCTAAAATGACCGCGTCTTCAATTTGAACGTATTTAAAAATCTTTCCGTGGACGCCGGTAATTTCTTCCCAGGTGTTGCCGCCATCGGTGGAGTAGTGCATGGAATTGATGGTGGAGACAATGGCAACTTCCAATGAAGCTTCGATTAAGTTGATTCTGGGGCCATAAACCCCATCACCCAGCCTTTGTACCCAATTTTCACCTGCGTCCGTTGATACCCATAATCCGTGACTGTAGCCGCCTAAAAACACGGTATCGCCCGCAACTGCTACTTTGGAGGATGAAAAGGAAAGCCCTGTGTTTTCCCACGTTTCGCCCCCATCACTTGATTTATGTAGTCTTGTACTCCCAACGTAATAATAGGTGGACGCGTAGATAGTGCCGTTGCTGTAAGCGATATCAGTTACACCCCTGCCGTTGGGGCCTATTTCGTGCCAGGTTTGTCCTAGGTCGGTGCTGGCCCAGATTCCGTTGTAGGGGGCGGGGGTGGTCCAGAGCCTAGAATCATATTCGCCGGCTAAGATTCCATACGGGGTAACTTCAACGGAGGAAGTGTAATAAGTGTTTAAAGTGGTTTTAGTCCAGTTTTCGGACAAGGCGTAGGCCCTTTTAGTCACAAGTGCTAACAGCAAAAGGGGGATCACGGCTTTCAAAATAGCCTTTTTCATACAACCTATATTGGAGTATTTGGAGGTTGGTTTCAATACAGTAATGTCTATTGAGAGTAGATAATGCTTATTTGTCGGTAAAATTGTATAATCCGCTTGTGATACCGTTGATCCAGCAGTTGAAAAACAAAAACCCTGATCTTAAAAGCGCGGAAATCGAGGGGGTTTTATACATTCTAAAAAACCGTCCCTCGCAGGGACAGGAACAGGAATTTGCTGAGCTAGTCAAGTTAACCGGTCTTCCCCAGGAGACGCTGAAAAAGCTTTTGGATTCCCTGGGAAATGCACTCGAATCGGTGAAAGAGGAATTAACCCCGTTTAACTGGCGTCTGGTGAATTACGAAGACTCTAAGGCCGAAGCCAAGCTGAAAGGCGTTTTAGAGGACAACAGCCTCAATCCCAAAAGGGAATTCGACCAATTTTTCTGTACACCCAATACCTCCTACGCCAAGGCTAAAATTTTGCAAGAAAAAGGCTTGATAACAGGAAAAAGTATTGCCCTGCTGGGCGACGACGATTGGGTTTCCGCGGCTATTCCCCTGGTAGACGACAAATACCAAAAAATCACCGTTTTTGACATTGACGACCGACTTTTGGCTGCATTAGAAACCAAACATAAAGAACTAGGCACAAAAAGTATCCAATTTGTTAAATACGACGCCCGTGACGACCTCTCTGCGCAGTTTACCGGTATTTTTGACGTGGTAATAACCGATCCACCGTACACGCGCCACGGAGTAGATCTATTTTTGAATCGTGCGATCCAAATGGCTAAAGAACCTAAAGATTACAGCGGCCCCCACATCTTTTTATACTTTGGAACCAGCTTCAAAACCCCCGAAAAAGTGCTGAAAACGCAAGAAATTGTGGGCAAATATAAGTTGGTGATCGAAGACAAGGTTGACAAGTTTGCCCGGTATAACGGGGCTCAATCCTTAGGCAGCGCCAGTTCGCTGTACATTTTAAAACTAACCCCTTTTACCGCCGCTACTCAAATGAGTGCCAGCGACCACATTTACACGTATCAAAGCCAAAAAGAGGAGAAATTTCCTTATGTTGACCACTACGTTTTTAAAATTTTCGAGGTGGACAACGGTTTGATTAAGTCTAAAGGTAAATTATCGCAGGCTCTAGGGGAGTTTTGCACCCGCCATCGCTTAAAAGTGGTTGATACTAAGGTGACCAAATTCACGCGGCAGGGTTTGAGCTTTACTTACGTTTTGTCCAGTTCTAATTTAAGTGTGCACACTTGGCCGGAACACGGGGCAATTCATATGGATTTGGTGACTTGTGCACCGATTTATGGAAAAGAAGGTTTCGCGGAAAGTGTTCGGGAAATTTTTAGGACTCAGCGGTTTGAGATTGTGAGGGTAGAGTAGTTTGTGTGTGAAGAGGTCTCTCCTCCTTTCCTTTTGCATATCCCGCCCGCGCCCACCTATTCCCATTGACTTTAGACCTCTAAATTGGTATCTTGCGAATGTCCTGTGCACCTTGAAAACCGCATAGATAGTAATTAAAGTTCAAGAACCTAAAAGTGGAAAGAATACATATTCTGAGAATTTGATCCTGGTTCAGGATGAACGCTAGCGGCGTGCCTAAGGCATGCAAGTCGAACGAACCTCTCACTTGTCTAGCTTGCTAGACGCCGAGTGGTTAGTGGCAGACGGCTGAGTAATACATAGGAATCTACCCCTATCTTGGAAATAGCCCCGGGAAACCGGGATTAATGTCCAATGTGGAGGCAACTCTAAAGGCGCTTGCGCCGGTTAGGGATGAGCCTATGGCCTATCAGGTAGTTGGTGGGGTAAATGCCCACCAAGCCTATGACGGGTACCCGGGCCGAGAGGCTGTACGGGCAGAAGGGCACTGAAACACGGGCCCTACTCCTACGGGAGGCAGCAGTCGGGAATTTTGCGCAATGGACGAAAGTCTGACGCAGCAACGCCGCGTGGAGGAAGACGGCCTTCGGGTTGTAAACTCCTGAAAATAGCACCGGCTAACTACGTGCCAGCAGCAGCGGTCATACGTAGGGTGCAAGCGTTATCCGGAATTATTGGGCGTAAAGAGTTCTGTAGGCGGTTTCGTAAGTCAGTAGTTAAATCCTTCGGCTCAACTGAAGAACTGCTATTGATACTGCGAGACTTGAGGCAGTTAGGGGACAGCGGAACTTACGGTGGAGCGATGAAATGCGTTGATATCGTAAGGAACACCAAGGGGGTAGCCAGCTGTCTGGGACTGATCTGACGCTGAGAGACGAAAGCGTGGGGAGCGACGCGGATTAGATACCCGCCTAGTCCACGCTGTAAACGATGCCTGCTAGATACTTGTTTTATATGGGTGTCGAAGCTAACGCGTTAAGCAGGCCGCCTGGGGAGTACGGTCGCAAGGCTAAAACTCAAAGGAATTGGCGGGGACCCGCACAAGCGGTGGAGCATGCTCTTTAATTGGCTGATAACCCAAGAACCTTACCCAGACTTGACATGCTTGAAGTAGGAATCCGAAAGGTGACCCACCCGTATCCAGCCGGGAGCTTGCACAGGTGTTGCATGGCTGTCGTCAGCTCGTACCGTGAGGCGTACCCTTAAGTGG
>CAZEWQ010000023.1:0-9516 GCA_964516255.1 uncultured Candidatus Saccharibacteria bacterium | reverse complement strand
GTGGAATACAAAAATGAGGGGCATTTTAGATTTGAGGCTTTGGTGACGCGGGTTTATAAGGATATTGCGGAGAGATTGCTGCGAATTGAGGATGCTCGGATTGTTGAGCGAGGTTCGCAAGAGGACGAAGCGCGCGATTTGAGTTATACCCGCGGAGAATTGGAGAGTGGTGTTTCTGATGAGAAGGGTTATATTGAGGCCTCTACGGAGGATGGGGGCGCTGCTGCGGGCGTTCCGGGTATAAGTGGCCTTCCCCCGTCGGTCGGTCGATATAAAGTAGAAGAAGTTAAGTCCGGTCAGCTTAAAGTTGGTCGCAATGAACCTTGCCCCTGCGGCAGCGGCAAAAAATTCAAAAACTGTCACGGCAAACAATCATGATTAATCTCAAAAAACCTGACGTCATCACTGAAACGATCGAGACTCTTATCGTTTCCTTTATAGTAATAATGGGAATCTACGGATTTATAGCTATGCCCGAAGTAGTTTGGGGAGCTAGTATGGAGCCCAATTTCTACACCGGCGAGCGAATTTTAGTAGAGAAAATCACCAAGCACTTTCAAGAATACGAGCGTGGCGAGGTAGTAGTTTTACACCCTCCCGGAAGCGACAATATCGACTACATCAAAAGAATAATCGGTATTCCGGGGGATATAGTTAAAATCCTGGATTGCAAGATATATATTTCCCGCGACGGCAGCAAATTTGAACTCCAAGAAGATTACATTTACAATGGAATTTGCACTGCTGACGGCTCCAAAATAAAAGCAGGACGTTCCTTAAAAATCGAAGAGGGCCAATACTTAGTTCTAGGTGACAACCGCAAACAATCTCGGGACTCCAGAACCTTTGGTTTTATAGACGAAGAAAGGATCGTGGGAAGAGTGGTTTTCAGATTTTGGCCTCCGTCCGCACTTGGTTTCGTACCTTAAAAAAGCTTGATGTTGACAGCCTTAATTTGGTATGATAGGTTGGTGCACATTCGAGATGCAGTCTTCTCGATTTACATAGGTCTTAGTAGGCTTGATCTTTGTTCGCCGAAGTAAATAAAAGTTTGTTGAGTGGGTGGAGGATTGTCTCCATTTTTTACTGCTTTTGCTGCTCCGAAACTTTTTTTTCAGGCTCCTTTGGCGGCTAAAAACATATTTTCATGAGACACGATTTTTCTAAAAGAAAAACCTCATTTAAAGCCCCTGATCTAACCAGTGTCCAACTTAACTCGTTTAATTGGCTTATCGAGCAGGGGATTTCAGAAGTGTTGACGGAATTAGGAACGGTTGAGGACTACTCAGGCCGTGGCTGGGTTTTAAAACTTACTAATCCCGTACTGGGCGAGGAAAATATTTCCGTTGAAGAGGCCGTAAGAATTGGAGCCACCTACGACGCTCCCTGGTATTTGGATGCCACCTTAGAAGACCCTATCGCCAAGAAAAAGAAAAAGCAAAGTATTTACATGGGAAATATCCCCCTGATGACCAAGCGGGGAACCTTCCTTATTAACGGTGTCGAGAAAGCGATTGCCAACCAATTACGACGCGCCGAAGGTGTGCTGTTTGCCGGTGACATATCCCCAATTACCGGGCAGTTCTTGGGTGGTGCCAAGATTTTACCCAAAAACGGAGTCTGGTTAGAAATAGAAACCGCGCGCAGTGGTGTAATCAGTGTAAAAATCGATCGTAAGCGAAAAATTACTATCACAACCCTTTTGCGAGTTTTTGGCTTGGAAACCGACGAGGATATTAGAAAAGCTTTCGCTGCGGTCGAGGTCAATCCGGAAATCAACTACATTGAGTCCACGCTATCAAAAGATCCTTCTTCCAACTATGACGAGGCCTGTATCGAAATATTTAGAAAAATGCGACCCGGCGAACCCATCGTTTTAGAGAGTACCCAAGCGTTGGTCAACGCCATGTTTTTTAACGTTCGCAGGTACAGTTTAGGTAAAGTTGGTCGCTTTAAATTAAACCAGGTTCTAGGTCACGATTTTCCCAACGAGCCAAAGTTTCGTTTACTTCAACTTGAAGACTTAACCAAAATTATTTCTCACGTGATTCAGATGAACAATGGCTTGGGGGAGCCATCAGATATAGATCATTTGTCCAATAGGCGCGTGATTGGTGTGGGAGAACTTTTGCAAGCGGGTTTGCGTCTTGGTTTTTTGCGAATGGAGCGAAACATTAAGGAGAAAATGGGTTTGCAACCAAGGGAAGAACTTCCCGAACCTTCCGTTTTGATTTCCCCCAAAATAGTTGCTTCCAACATTCATAGCTTTTTTGCTACCGGACAATTGTCCCAGTATCACGACCAGCAAAACCCCTTAACGTCGCTTGAACACATCAGACGACTTTCCGTTTTGGGCCCCGGGGGATTAACTAGAGAGCGCGCCAGCATGTCCGTGCGAGACGTCCACTATTCCTCTTTTGGAAAGATTTGCCCGGTGCGAACCCCGGAAGGGCCGAGTATTGGTCTAATCACTTATATGGCTATGTATGCGCAAGTTAATGAGTATGGATTTTTGGAAACGCCTTATGTAAGGCTTAAAAAGGGAGCCAATGGTCGTATAAAGGTGACTGGCGAGATTGTGTATCTGGCCGCCTACGAAGAAGAGAAGCATTGGATTACCGATTCGTCAGTGAATATTGATAAAGCCGGTTATATAACCCAGTCGCAGGTTCCGTTACGCAAGGGAGCTGTCTTTGAACTTGGCGACGTTGGACTTTCGGAGTACATGGAAGTGGTTCCTAAGCAGATCGTCGGGCTATCGGCGGGGCTTATTCCCTTTTTATCCAAGGATGACGTGGCACGAGCGTTAATGGGTACGCAGCAAATGTCTCAAGCAGTTCCTTTGGTAAAGCCGGAAGCTCCCATTGTGGGTACTGGAATCGAAAAAACCATTGCTGAAAGCTACAACGCAGTGGTGGTTGCCGAAAATAATGGAGAGGTCACTTACGTCGATGGAAATGTGGTTAAAGTTAAGTACAAAGGTAAAAGAAGTGTAGTTGAATATCCCTGCTCTAACTTTTTGAGGTCTAACCATGATACCTGCTACAACCAAGTGGTTCGAGTTCAAACCGGCCAAAAAGTAAAAAAGGGCGATGTTTTGTTTGAAGGGCCGGCAGCAGTGTCGGGAGAAATTGCTTTGGGTGCCAACGTTATGACGGCATACATGATTTGGGAGGGTTACGAGTACGAGGACGGAATCGTTATTTCGGACCGTTTGGTTAAAGAAGACGTTTTGACTTCCATTTATATTAAGGACTATAAAATTTCTGTTTTGGAAACCAAACTGGGTCCTGAGGAAATTACCGGTGATATTCCCAATGTCTCCGAGAATGCGTTAAGGAATTTAGATGAAGAGGGGGTCGTAGCCATCGGATCCAAGGTTAAATCAGGCGATATTTTAGTAGGAAAGGTGGCACCGAAAGGTGAGGCTGATCTGTCTGCAGAAGAAAGGCTATTGCGCGCCATTTTTGGTGAGAAGGCTAAAGATATACGCGATAACTCTTTGTATATGCCGCACGGTGAACACGGAGTAATCATTGGAGTTAAGACCGTCACAAAAGAAGAAAATGACGCTTTGCCTGCCGGAGTATTGAAAGAGATCACGATTCATGTCGCCCAAAGTCGAAAAATTGAGGTTGGTGATAAACTTGCCGGTCGGCATGGTAATAAGGGTGTAATTTCGGCCATTATTCCTGAGGCGGATATGCCCATGACGGAAGAGGGTACTCCAATTGATGTCATTTTTTCATCGGAAGCGGTGTTAAAGCGAATGAACGTGGGACAACTTTCGGAAGCGGCCTTGGGTTTGGCCGGGCAGCGCTTGAATAAAAGTTATACCGCCCCTTCCCTAGAAGAAATTTCAGAAGAGGAAATCAACGTAGAGCTTTCGAAAGGAGGAGTTTCCTTATCGGGGAAGATGAAGCTTCTCGATGGGCGCACGGGGGAATATTTTGACAGCATGGTAGTTGTGGGTGTTGCCTATATCCTAAAACTTATTCATATGAGTGAGGATAAAATGCACGCCCGTTCAACAGGACCCTATTCGCTTATTACTCAGCAACCGTTGCAAGGTAAATCTAACTTCGGTGGTCAGCGTTTTGGAGAAATGGAAGTTTGGGCATTGGAGGCTTATGGGGCGGCCTATACTTTGCGCGAACTTTTGACCATCAAATCTGACGATGTGATTGGGCGAACTCAAGCGTATAGCAGTATTATTCAAGGTAAACCTATTCCCGAATCTAATGTTCCTGAAACGTTTAAGCTTTTGGTAAGGCAAATGAACGGTTTGGGTCTTGGATTAGAACCGATTGTCTCTGAGGAAGTGGTGGAAGCGGAAGAAGAGTCTGAAGGATCAGAAAAAAAGGTGGAAACTGACATTGAGGATATTCAGAAGGTTGATCCTACTAAAGCTGCGAGCGAACCTTCAACTGAGCCTGCAAAGGAGGAAACCGTATGAAATCAATGGGTGATCTAAAAAGTTTTGACGCCATAAAAATTTATATCGCCTCTTCCGAGGAGATATTGTCCTGGTCACATGGAGAGGTTACTAAACCGGAGACTATCAACTATCGAACTTTCAAGGCTGAACGAGAGGGGCTATTTGATGAACGTATTTTTGGTCCGGTTAAAAACTTTGAGTGTTATTGCGGGAAGTATAAGGGAATAAGATATAAAGGGGTAATTTGCGATAAATGTGGTGTAGAGGTTACTCATTCCAGGGTGCGACGCGAGCGCATGGGTCACATAAAGCTGGCTAGCCCCGCCGCCCACGTTTGGTTTTTTAAAGGGATTCCGTCGAAGATGGCAATTCTGCTTGGTATAACGCCAAGAAGTCTGGATTCGGTCATCTATTTTTCTTCCTATATTGTCACCGACGTAGACACCGAGGGGAGGGCCAAGGCCATAGAAGGTATCGACAAAGATTTAGAAGGCTCTCAGGAAAAAATTCGAAAAGAGATCGAAAAAGAGGTTGTGGTACTAGAAAAACAACTCCAAACTCTTTCCAAAGAGAAAGATGAATTGAAAGCGCAGGAAGAGGTTATAAAAGTAAACCAAAAAATCCAAGTGATTAAAAATGGCTTGGAGGAGAGGTTAGACGATAATGAAAAGAACTTTAGGGCTCTGCAGAAGAAAGTAGAAGGGATCGATAAGCTAAGTATTATCCCAGACTCGGAGTATCCCGTTTTTTCCAAATATATAGATTCCTTCTGTAAGTTGGGAATCGGAGCCGAGGCCGTCCAAAAAATCTTAGCCGATATGGATCTAAACTCCCTCTCCTTGGAATTGCGAGAGGCAGTGGAAAATTCCAAGGGACAAAAGGCCGCCAAATTTGAAAAGCGTCTAAAGGCAGTTGAACAGTTTAGAAAGTCCAATCAAAACCCCGATCGCATGGTTCTGGAAGCCATTCCCGTAATTCCGCCCGATTTGAGGCCTTTAGTGCAACTTGAAGGCGGAAGATTTGCCTCGTCCGATCTTAATGAACTTTACAGAAGTTTGATCAACAGAAACAATCGTTTAAAGAGGCTTTTGGACCTGGGCGCTCCGGAGATTATTATCCGAAACGAGAAAAGAATGCTTCAGGAATCGGTGGATGCTCTGTTTGATTCATCTAAACAGCGACTTAAAAATGTCAACCGTCGCGGAAACAAAAAGTTAAGGTCCCTGGCTGACATGCTTAAGGGCAAAACCGGAATTTTTAGGCTCAACCTTTTGGGTAAACGTGTCGATTACTCCGGGAGAGCGGTGATTATTAACGGGCCGCACCTTAAATTGAATGAATGTGGGCTACCGAAGGAAATGGCGCTGGAACTCTTTAAACCCTTTGTCTTGCGAGAGCTGATGATGAGGGGTTATGCACCCAATATTAAAAATGCCAGGTATGTACTGGATGAACGCGGACCCGAAGTTTGGGATATTTTGGAGGAGTTGGTTGAAGATCATCCCGTGCTTCTAAACAGGGCGCCGACTCTGTGGCGACTGGGAATTCAAGCATTCTATCCCAAACTAATAGACGGTAACGCGGTGAGGCTTCACCTAGCGGTTTGTGCTGGGTATAACGCGGACTTTGACGGTGATCAAATGGCTGTACACCTTCCGTTGTCTGAGGAGGCAATTACTGAGGCGAAGAACATCCTTATTTCTTCCAGAAATTTACTAAATCCTTCCAACGGGACGCCCATGTCTGTTCCCTCTAAGACTATGCTTTTCGGAATTTATTATATGACCACCTTTGACGTTAAGAAGCCTATTCTTGAGAAAGTCATATATGATAAAGAAGAGTTAGTGTACCTTTACAGCGTAGGCCAAATTGCCTTAAGACAGCAAGTAAAAGTGCGAGTTGACGGTCAGGTAATGGAGACCAGTTGCGGCCGCATCTTGTTTAACGAAATTTTACCTAAGAATTTTGGATTTATTAATGAGGCGGTGGATAAAGGAAAGGTAAATGATATGTTGGCTGAAGCATTTGAAAATGAGGAAAGGGAGGTGGTAGTGAAGTTGATTGATGATATTAAAGATTTAGGTCTCAAGTTTGGTACTTTATCGGGGAACTCTGTTTCCACTTTTGACATCGGAATTCCGGCTAATCGTGAGGAGCTTATCCGGAAAGGTAAAGATGCCATAAAAGAGGTTGATAAGAACTTTAAACGTGGATTGATAACTGCAGCTGAAGCAAAAAGAATTAAGCAGGAAACATGGATAGAAGCTACCAACGAGATTGATAATTCGGTGTGGGACAATCTTGAAGAAGATAACCCAATGAAGATTATGGTTAAGTCTAAAGCTACGCGGGCCTCTAGAGATCAGCTTAAGCAAATCGCCGGTATTAAAGGATTGGTAACCGATGCTACAGGAAGTGTAATTCCGGTCCCAATTTTGGGTAACTATCGAACCGGATTATCTGGGCTTGAGTACTTTATTTCTTCTCGTGGTGCCCGAAAAACTTTGATTGATAAGGGGCTTAAAACTGCTGATGCGGGATACTTAACTAGGCGGTTGGTGGATGTGGCGCAAGATGTGTTAGTGCGAGAGGAAGATTGTGGTTCCACGGTAGGTAGGGAAGTTGCAGTGGCGGACGATGAAGCAGTGCTTCAAACTTTTGAAGATAAAGTGGTCGGTCGTTATTTGCTCAATCACGTCAAAGTGAAAAATAAAATTATTGCTAAGAAAAATACTTTGCTTACCACCAAAGATGTGAAGGCAATAAGGAAAGCGGGGATTAAAAGTATTGTGATCAGAAGCCCTCTAAATTGTCAGACCCAACGTGGGATTTGTAAGAAGTGCTATGGAACCGACCTCATTACTCGTGAATTGGTAGACTTTGGAGCGGCGGTTGGAGTAGCTGCGGCACAGTCGATAGGTGAGCCGGGTACTCAGCTGACCATGAGGACTTTCCACACCGGAGGTGTTGTAGGAAAAGATATAACGCAGGGTTTGCCCCGGGTCGAAGAATTAGTAGAAGCACGTACACCCAAAAACTTGGCAGTTATGAGTGAGCTTTCCGGTACCACGAAGGTGGTAAAAAACGGTGACGAACGAAAAGTAATGGTTTTTGCCTCCGACAGATCAGCGGAACCCAGTGTGGTTGAATATAATATCGATCCGGTGGCCGAGATTTTGGTCAAAGATGATCAAATTGTGGCCAAAGGAGAAAAACTGACATCCGGCCACTTAGACTTAACTGATTACAAACAAGTCGTAGGTATTGAAGCCACCAAAAAATACATTATTGATGAGGTTCAAAGGGTATATGGATCCCAAGGTGTGGCCTTAAATGATAAGCACATCGAGGTAATTGTCAGGCAAATGTTTAACTACGTGCGAATTGTAGATGCGGGAGACACCTCCTTTTCCAGTGGAGATTTGGTGAGCAAAGCCAGTTTCGAGGAGGAAAACGAGAAAGTGCTTTCCGAAGGGGGTATGCCGGCTACTGCAGAAGCTATTCTGTTGGGGATAACCAAAGCTGCGTTATTCTCCGACAGCTTTTTGTCCGGAGCGTCCTTTCAAAACACCAGCAGTGTGTTGACCGACGCATCGGCCTCTGGTAAAGTCGATATGCTTTTGGGCCTTAAAGAGAACGTAATCATAGGTAATTTAATTCCCACCAGTGATAAAGCCCAACTAAAGTGAAGAGTAAGATATGCCGACTATAAACCAAATTGTAAGAAAAAAAAGAAAGAGGAAAGTGAGGAAAGCCACTGTGCCTGCACTTTCGGAAACGTATAACTTAAAAAAGCGTACTAAGGGTGAGCATAAGGCGCCGTTTAAGAGAGGGGTTTGTTTGCAAGTAAAGACCGCAAACCCTCGGAAACCTAATTCCGCCATGCGAAAAGTGGCTAGGGTAAGGTTATCGAATAGACGTGAGATTACAGCTTACATTCCGGGGGAAGGGCATGAATTGCAGGAGCACTCAGTGGTTCTGGTGCGTGGTGGAAGCGTTAAAGACCTAGCCGGTATCAAATACACTATCGTTAGAGGAAAATACGACCTTTTTGGAGTCGACGGGCGCAAAAGTTCACGTTCGATATATGGGGTCAAAAAGGGAAAAAAGGCTAAATCGTAAGTTTTAGATTCCGAAGATTTGAGGCCCCAAATCTTTAAATTATGCGTTCAAAACGAGCGGAAAAAAGGAGAATAGAACCGGACCCAGTTTACAAATCGCGGGTTTTGACTAGATTTATAAACGTGATTATGTGGCAGGGCAAGAAAGATGTGGCTGAAGGTATTGTCTACGAGGCATTGGAAATGATTTCGGAAGATAAAAAAGAGGCAGTAGCGACGTTTGAGCAAGCAATCAAACAAATTATGCCCATACAGGAAGTACGTTCCCGCCGAGTAGGTGGTGCCACATATCAAATACCTATGCCGTTACGACATGACAGAGCAGAGGCGTTGGCTATCAGATGGCTTGCGGGAGCCGCGCGGGCTAAAAAGGGTAAATCAATGGCGACTAAATTATATGAGGAAATTGTAGGTGCTAAGCAAGGACAGGGTGCGGCCATCAAAAAGCGTGAGAACACTCACAAAATGGCGGAGGCGAACAAAGCTTTTGCCCATTTCAAATTTTAAGATATCCTTATATCCAGAGTTATTATGGCTGAAACCAGTTCCCACAAAGTTTATCCGTTAGAAAAAATCCGCAATATTGGGATTATTGCCCATATTGACGCGGGAAAAACCACTGTCACCGAAAGTATTTTATTTTTCACTGGAAGGACTCACAAAATTGGAGAAGTTCACGAAGGCGACACCCAAATGGATTGGATGTCTCAGGAACGTGAAAGAGGGATCACTATCACCTCGGCTGCAACTACTTGCTTCTGGAAGGATTGCCGAGTCAACATTATTGACACACCGGGACATGTGGATTTTACAGCCGAAGTTGAACGATCCCTGCGGGTTTTAGACGGTGCGGTGGTGGTTTTTGATGGAAAAATGGGAGTTGAGCCTCAGTCGGAAACAGTGTGGCGTCAAGCTGACAAATACGATGTTCCGCGTATTGCATTTGTGAACAAAATG
>CAZEWQ010000022.1:0-9825 GCA_964516255.1 uncultured Candidatus Saccharibacteria bacterium | reverse complement strand
TTTGCACCGGTGCGTCTAATGCTTGCGGAACAAGTGTGGGCACGCAGGAAGGTGATGCTTGCGGTGCAACATTTACTCAGGCCTGTGACTTAACTTGTCCTGACGGTCAAAGATGTGACAGTAATCAATGTATCGACTGCGTCGTGGAATCGTGGAGTACCTGTACCGGCGCGTCCAACGCCTGCGGATTGGTCGGTACACAAACCGGAAACGTCTGCAACAAAGAATTTACCAGAACCTGCAATCTAAGCTGTGAACCTGGCCAAAAGTGTGAGGGAATCCAGTGTGAAGCTTGTGACGTAAGCTGGGGTCTCTGTACCGGTCCCGCCGGTCAATGCGGAGGTGTCGGCATAAGAATCGGAAGCGCCTGCGGCAAGGATGATTTTAGCGAAAGTTGTGAAATTCCCTGCCCCGCCGGACAGCAGTGCGACGCCAGCAACCAGTGTGTCGATTGTCTTCGCAGCTGGGGTCCCTGCACCGGCGCCCCCAACCGTTGCGGGAATGTGGGTACACGAACTGCAGTTGCCTGTGGAAAGACCTACACTGAAACTTGTGATCTGGAAAACTCTTGTGAAAACGGAAAGAAGTGTGTGGGAACCAACTGTATCAACTGTGGTGAGTCCGATGTTACAGCATGGAGTTCCTGTACCGGTGGGAGTTGTGGAACCGGCACACAACAGGGAACCGCTTGGGCTTGCGGTGGAACCGGCTACATAAACTATTCAAAATCTTGCAGTTTGGGAAGTTGCGCTAGCGGAAAGAAGTGTGTGGGAACTGACTGTGTAAACTGTGGTGAATCCGATGTTACAGCATGGGGTTCTTGCACCGGTGGGAGTTGTGGAACCGGCACACAAAAGGGAGCCGCCTGGGCTTGTGGTGGAACCGGCTACACAAACTATTCGAAATCTTGTAGTTTGGGAGGTTGCTCCCCCGGACAGCAGTGCAACTCCAGCAAACAGTGTGAAGATTGTCCTCTCAGTTGGAGTGCCTGCACCGGTGCTTCTAACCGTTGTGGGAATGTGGGTACACGAACTGCAGTCGCCTGTGGAAAGACCTACACTGAAACTTGTGATTTGGGTGATCCTTGCGCTAGCGGAAAGAAGTGTGTGGGAACCAACTGTATCAACTGTGGTGAATCCGATGTTACAGCATGGGGTTCCTGCACCGGTGGGAGTTGTGGAACTGGCACACAAAAGGGAGCCGCCTGGGCTTGTGGTGGAACCGGCTACATAAACTATTCAAAATCCTGCAGTTTGGGAGGTTGCCCCGCCGGACAGCAGTGCAACTCCAGCAAACAGTGTGTCAATTGTCCTAGAAACTATGGTTCCTGCACCGGTGCCTCTAACCGTTGTGGGAATGGAGGTACACAAACTGCAGTCGCTTGTGGTAAGACTTACACTAGAATCTGCAATCTAGGGACCTCTTGCGGTTTCGCGAAGAAATGTGTCGGAACTTACTGTCAGTGGTGTTCGGCGGCTGATGTTACATCATGGGGTACATGCTACCCCGACGAACGACGCTGTGGGGGCTATGGCACGCAATCCGGCTACGCCTGCGGTGGTGCCGCTTTCAATAGATCCTGTAAGCTGTCAAGTTCGGCAGGCAAAGCTGGGTGGTTATGTCGGTGGCCATTTACGTGTACTATGACTTATTGTGACTATAGACCTGGTGGTTACTATCCTATGCCAGGGCGCTAATTAATCATGACCAAGCTGAAAAATCCTAAATTGAGAACTCCCAAGGTGGACATTAAGGGCTTAGCGGCCTTCACCCTAGTCGAACTCCTCGTCGTAATAACCGTAGTCGGTGTATTAACGGCGGCTATTATTGGTATCCTCAATTCCCAGGGATTGTATCGCCGCGGTCGTGACAGCCAAAGACTTTCAGATCTACAAAAAGTTCAAGGGGCCCTCGAACGCTACTTTGTCGATTACAGTAAATACCCAACCTCCCCCGATTGGAATAACGTAAACTCCGCTTTAGCCGCTTTAAACCCGACGTACCTCACCTCTTTTCCCCAAGACCCCAAGGAAACCACTCCTACTACCGACCCCTGTCGCGCCGGTGCCCAAAGCTACTTTTACAGAACGGCCTCCAATGACAAAGTTTATTTTCTAGTCACCATCATGGAAACGGAAGAAGCTGCCTCCAAAAGCCTCTGTTCCAGCGCCGGCATCTGCCTGTCATCGCCCTCGCGGCGGACGTGCTACGTAGCCGCCAGCAGTAAGGGCGAGACCCTTTTAACGCCGTAAAGTTGTGCTAAACTAATTTCATGCCCGTTATTGGCCTTGACCTCGGAAAACATAAGTTCAGAGCGGTAGAAATCGAGAAACAAGGAGACAAGTTAGTACTTACCAAGTTTGGCCACTTAGAAAACCCCGACATAGAACTAAACTTTGACGACCAGAACAAACTCAAACACTACGGTGACGAGCTCAAGCAATTTGTCCGCGACTCCGGTTTTGACACCAACGAAGTCGTAGTCGCCCTCCCCGAAAATCAGGTTTTTATGCGGGTGATCAAGATCCCCAAAATGAAAGATGCCGAGCTTAAATCTTCCTTGGAATACGAGGCTGAACAATATATTCCCCTCCCCCTAAAGGAAATCACCATCTCCTACGTCAAATTAGATGAAGATGCAGTAACAGAGACCGACATGGAATCCTCGGTGGGCAATTCAAACATATTACTGGTTGCAGCGCGAAAAACCACTTTGCAGAACTATGTGGCCTTCCTAAAAAGTGTTCACCTTACCCTCAAAGTGATCGAACCCGAGACTTTGGCTCTAAACAGGGTTTTAGGTGATACTTTAAAACATCCGATGGCCACTACCATCGTAGACATCGGCGGCGAGGACACCCTTTTGATTGTTAGCTACAAAGGATACGTGCGATTCACCCGAAATGTGGTTTTCGGCGGCGATATTCTCACCAGAACCATTCAGCAAAAATTGGGTTTAGACCTCTCTCAGGCCGAAGAGTACAAAAGGACTTACGGTATGGATCAAATGCAAGTTGAAGGTAAAATCTTTGAAGTCCTGCAGCCCGCCATCGACAACTTGATTTCGGAAATAAAAAAGTCCCGTATGTTTTTCACTTCTCATGAAGCCAACGTGCCACTAAACAGGACGGTTCTGTGCGGCGGTACCGCAAGAATGCCGGGAATTTTAATGTATTTTGCTTCCCGCCTCGACGGAGAAGTGGAACTGGCCAACCCCTGGAAAAAAATTTCCCTGTCTCCCGGTCTCGAAAAAGACAGAAGATTTTTACTTAGCCATTCCACCACCTTTTCGCCCGCGATCGGACTTGCTTTAAGGGAGTTTTAATCTAGAATATTAAGTAATACAATTATGCCCGACACTATTAACCTACTGCCCAGAGAGGAGAAGAAACAGCGCACTTCCCTGTCCGCCGTAAAAACCAGTACTCTCATTGCCATCATCCTGCTAGTCGTGGTTGGTTCTGCAACATCCTATTACTACATCAGCACCTTCCGCTTAAATCACAGTATTAAATCGTTGGAAGCCAGCATTGAACGAAGTCGAAAAGAAATTAACAACTTAGCTTCCATCGAGATTGTCGCCCGCAATTTAGACGCCCGCTACCGCTCCCTGAAAACTTTCTTAGAAGAAAGGCCTAACTACTCTTACCTATTTGAGGAGCTCGAGAGAAGAATGCCTTCTTCGATAGTATTGACTTCTGTTTCTATTGCTGAAGGAAGCAGGCTGCAAGTTTCCGGTGTTACGGACACCTACGTGGGAATTGCCCGATTTATGTACGATTTGGAGGACCCTAATTTTTCCGGTGCTCCTAGCAAGTTTCGCAGTTTATTTACGCAAGTGAGTCTAAATTCGGTTGGTTCAGCGCAACGTGAAAGCAAGGATATTTCCTTTTCGGTGACGGTCAGTTTCAACCCCACGTTGCTAAAGGGGGAATAGGAATTACTTATGGAAGCTAAGCCTAAACTTGATCTTAAAAACTTTAATTTCGATCTAAGTAACTTTAACGTAAACTTTAATCACGTCAAGAGGGTGGTTGAGAAGTACCTATTGGACTTCATGATCCCGCTGGCGTGTCTTGTGTTGAGCCTCGTCCTGGGAATTTTCGTGTTGCGCCCCTCGATATCCAAGCTTCCTGAATTACAGCAAACTAATGAGGAGGCGACGGCGTTGGATTTGCAATTGACTGAGAAGTTAAAAAACTTGAACGACCTTTTGAACTTTAAACCCATCGTAAGCAATTATGTAGATGATTTCGAGGTAATTTTACCCCCCGAGCCAATGGTTCCCCAACTTCTTACGCAAGTAGATACGTTGGTCGCGATAAATGGACTTGCCCTCAAGGATTTAAATTATACGTCCAAAGTAGTGGCGGCTCCTTCAGGTGCGCAACCGGCGGCGTCTGCGCAAACTCCTGTCGCTCCCGCTCCGTCCAGGTTTGTGTTAGTGAACCTGAAGGTTGTAGGTACCTATAACCAAGTTATTCCGTTTCTAAAAAATATGGAAACCTCCGGAAGGGTCTTGAAGGTTGACAGCGTGAAATTATCCAAGTTCCGCGTTGGCCCAAGAGATGAAGAGGTTGTAGAAGACGCCATGAGTATGGATTTTGTATTGAGAGCGCCATATGTGAGGGTGCAATCTAACGCTGTAACCGACGATCCTATCACAATCGATATCAACGACCCCAAATTTAATGAAATTCGTGCGCGGGTTGAGGGGTTTGAAGTTTACAAATACAATATCAGAACCTTACAGCGTGAGCTTATTACAGAGGGAACGCGAGAAAGTACCGAATCTACTGAATCCACTGGGCCAAGGGAGTAACGGGGCAGCAAGCTACGAGGTCATATCGGATTTCCACTTCTCAATTTCTTTGTGGTTTCCTGAAAGCAAAACTTCCGGTACTTTTAGTCTCTTAAACTCTTCCGGTCGGGTATATTGGGGATGTTCCAGGCCCGTCGTAAACGACTCTTCTTTTAAGGCATCTTCTTTTTCCAGCACTCCGGGGATTAAACGGGTGATACTTTCCATTACGGCCAGAGCGGCCAGTTCTCCCCCCGACAGAACAAAATCACCGATGCTAACCACCTCGTCTACCAAGTTTTCAACTCTAGCATCTACTCCCTCGTAGCGGCCGCAAATTATGGTTAATGCGTCCACTTCATGTTCGGACGCCTCGGACATCTGAACAAACTCCTGAGCTTTTTGTTGGGTGTATCTTTGACCTGACGGAGCCAGCAATATCTTCCGATTATTTTTGTCCGTTATTGACTGTAAGGCGTTATAGATCGGCTCAATTTTTAAAATCATCCCCACTCCCCCACCGTAAGGCTTGTCGTCGACGGTTCCACGGGCATCAACGGCAAAATCGCGAAGGTTTATTAGGTTGGTCTCAATCAGGCCTTTTTCTATTGCCCGTCGAAAAGGTAAGTTATTAAAATGTTCCTCAAATAAATTTGGAAAAAGAGTTATGACGTTAAATTTCAACATGCTCTGGTTCGACAATGTCTACACTTACCTTAATACCATCCAAAATGGCCTTGGAGCGGGCTAGAGACCTGATGCTTTTTATGTTTCTGCCGTGGGTGCCGATAAGTGCCGCTATATCTTCCGGTGCCACGCTGATTCTGTATACAAAGCAGGTGTCGTCTTCCTGAATCTCTTCCACTTTAACTTCTTCGGATTGGAAAACGGTCTGGGTTGCTAAATATTCGATAAATTCGCGCATGATTTACTGGGTCTCCTTCTCTTCGGGCTTTTCCCCTTTCTCTTCGACTTTCTTATTAGGTTGGTACTTGGTGTAGACGTAAGTCCCCTCGATTAGTTTTTTAACTGCATCGGTAACCAACGCGCCGCGTCCTTTCCACAACTCCAGCTTTTCTTGGTCTAACCTAAGGGAGGTGTTGTTGCCGGCTTTGTTCACTTTGCTCGCTGCATTCTGCCCAAGAGACGGATTGTAGTAACCTAAAACGTCTAGCGGGCGTCCATCTCTCTTATCACGGGTGTTGGCCGCAACAATTCTGTAGGAGGGGGCGTTTCTCCTTCCTGTTCTTGCAAGTCGTATAGTTACTGACATAACTTCGCCATTCTATCAGACGGCTTTTAGCTTGTCCAACGCCTTTTCTGCTGCGTCCTGCTCCCCCCTTTGTTTACTTCTACCTTCCCCCTCGCCGTACAGTTCTTTTCCCAAATATATACCCACTTTAAAGGTCTTGTTGTGGTCTGCGCCCCATGAATCCAGCACCGTGTACGAAGGTGTGAGCCCTAACTTTTCCTGGGCCAACTCTTGAAAAGTTGATTTGGCGTCCTTGTACTCTTCGTTAGTGATGATACTTTCAACTTTGTATAGCAGTTCTTTTTCTACAAATTTCTGGCAAAAATCTAGCCCTTGATCTAAATAAAGTGCTCCCAGTACCGACTCGAAAGTATTGGCCAGAATGTACTCTCTGTTTCTTCCGCCGGTCGTCTCTTCCCCATTGGAAAGCAGCAACAACTCGCCGTAACCTAGCCTTCCTGACTCTTCCGACAGTGATTTGGTGCAAACAAGGGAAGCGCGGTAATTGGTTAACACTCCTTCTGGGCAACCGGGATATTTGGTGAATAGAAACAGTGACGAAATCATCTGGAGCACGGCATCTCCCAAAAACTCAAGGCGCTCGTTGGAAGGATTTTGATACTCCGGATGTTCATTTAGATAAGACCTATGCGTAAGTGCGGTCAAAAACAGGATCGGATCGTTGATCTTAATTCCCAATATCTTCTCCAGCCGTTTTGCATCAAATGGTTCCATACTATTCCAGTTTCTCCGTTAACAAATCTACTAAATCGGAAACTACCTCCAACTTATCCTTTTCTTCCATCAACTCGACCGTAAACTCTTCCTCCAGGTTTTCCAAAATCTCTACCAGTTCTAAGTTGCCCACGTTTAGATCGCCCTCGAGTTGGTCTGTTCCCTTTACTTCCGAAGGATCAATCCCGGTTACCCCCGAAATGGCCTTTTTAGTTTGTTTTAAATAATTATTCATGCTTTTCCACCACGGTTCCTAGGACACCGTTTATAAACTTGCTTGAGGTCTCTGCCCCAAACTTTTTGGCCAGTTCTACTGCCTCATCAATTATAACCTTGATTGGGGCCGTTTTGCCATACACCAGCTCGAAAACCGCGATGCGCAGTATTACTAAATCAACTTTGGCGATTTTGTCAAGGGGCCAGTCCGGAGCGCATTCGGCGATCATTTTATCGATTTCGTCGTTGTGTTCTTGCACCCCCACCACAATTTTTTCCGCCAACTTCATATCTACGTCGGAAATGTCGATAAGGGATTGAGCGGTTTGAAGGCTTTGGGCTTTGTCGACGTTGCTAAATAGCCAACTGAATATTCCGGTGAGCGCGAGCTCCCTAGCGGAGTGTCTTGGATCGGATTTGGATTTCATAAGCTTGTCCCGCTCAAACCTCTATCTTTTCTTCTACGTGCGGCCTTTTATAGACGCCCTCAACTTTAGTTTTCACTGGTTGTGTCTCGCGTTTAAAATAATGCGAATTTCTTTTTCTGCGGACGCGCCCTTTGCTATGTCTTTTCTTTGGTACCGGCATGATGCTAAATATATTACATTCCAGGCTTTATCGCAACTTTTCCGGTTTTAGTTCAAACCCAAAACCGATAAGTGGGTCGCGCCAAATTGCCTTTGGGTTTCTAATTTAAATTTAGTTTCGTGTATCAGCCCCTCGACTTGTAAGGGGGCGCCATGAGTGAAAAGTATTGTGGCATCCTTTTTTACTATATTTCCTAGGTTGCTGAGCAGAAACTTATGTTTTACGTCTTCGTAAAAAGGATCCATAAAGACCAGGTCGTATCTCTCTATGGGGGCGGCCCTCACAAATTTCCCGCTGTTTTTTAGGATTATTTCGGCTTTTTCTGCCAAGCCGCAGTTTTTGAGGTTTTCTAAGATGGTGTCGCGTGCCTTGGGATGTTCGTCTACAAAATCACACCACTTTGCTCCGCGACTCAGGGCCTCAAGACCTAGGTTTCCACTTCCTGCATACAAGTCCAGGCAGGTTGCATTTACCACTTTTTCCCCGACTATGGAAAACATAGCCTGCTTAACTACTTCTTGCACCGGTCTAAAACCTTCAATATCAGGGACTTGCAGGCGTTTATTTTTAGCTGTTCCGGTTGTTATTCTTAGTGTTTTAGTTGTTTCCAACATATATTCCTTTTCTACTTTCCACCTTGGCGCGTAGCAAGGGAAACTCGTTTAATCTTCGGAAATATTTTTGGGCAGCTTCTTTGACTTTAGCTAGCAGAATCATATCTGACAAATCGGCCACTTTAAACTTGGCGAATCCGCTTTGCATGGTACCATAAATATCCCCTTGGCCCCGCATTTTTAGATCTATTTCGGCCAGTTCCAAGCCGTTGGCGGTGTTTTCTAGGTGTTTTAGGCGTGTATACGAGTTTCTGGAAATGTTTGACCCCATCACTAAGCAGAATCCCTCTTTGTCTCCTCTTCCTACGCGTCCGCGGAGTTGGTGAAGTGACGCCAAACCATACCTTTCGCCACTCTCAATCACCATGATAGTTGCCTCCGGAATGTCTACCCCCACCTCGATCACGGGGGTTGAAACTAAAACTTTTGTTTTGCCGTTGCGAAATTCTTCTAGGATTTTTTGCTTTTCGGCCGGTTTTACGCGGCCGTGAAGTAAGGCAACCTCTACATCGGAAAAAATACCTTCTTTTAGCTCTTTAAACTCTTTTTCGGCGGCTTTGACGTTTTCCAGCATTTGGGAGGAGCTTTCTTCGATTAGGGGGCAGACAACGAATGCTTTGTCGTTGTGTTTGGTGATACGATCTTTGATCCATTGATAAGTTTTTTGTCGTCCTCTTTCGGGTACTACTTTGGTAGTAATTTTTTTGCCGACGTTAGGTGGCGTTTTTAGTGCTGAAATAGAAAGATCCCCGTATAAAGTCAGCGCCAGCGTCCGCGGAATGGGTGTCGCCGTCATGGATAAAAAGTGAGGTTTTTTCTGTGAGTCCCCTGCCTCTAGGATTTTAGTGCGCTGCTCTACTCCAAAGCGGTGTTGTTCGTCTATTACTATTAATCCCACGTTCTGTGGTTGTTCCTTAGCGAACAGCAAGGCGTGGGTTCCGATGGTGATGCAAGGATCTTTTTTGGGCTTGCCTTTGCTGGCGCCGGTTAAAAGCCGTATTTCAACGTCCAGTGCGCCCAAAAAGCCTTTAAAGGTTTCGTAGTGTTGGCGAGCCAGTATTTCGGTTGGGGCCATGTATAAAACGTTGAGGCCGTTTAAGATGGCGTAGTAGCCGGCGATTACGGCTACAATGGTTTTTCCTGTACCTACGTCCCCTTCTAAAAGCTTGTTCATGGGATGTTCTTTTTCCATATCCTCCAAAATCTCGCTCACCGCGTCTTGTTGAGAGCCCGTGAGCGTAAACGGAAGTTTTTCCATCAACTTTTCTACCGATGCCCTGTATTTTTTGTCCATCACTGTCGCGAAAAACTGTTCCCGCCAAGCGTGTTTGCGGCTTTCCACGTTTATCAGTTCCAAAAATAGTTCCTCGAAAGCAAAACGTTCCCTGGCGATTTCCGCATCAGCCAGTGACCCCGGAAAATGAAATTTTTTTAAAGCCTCAAAAAATGAGGGATACTTATTTTCGTTCAAAATATCCGGCGGCAAGAATTCTAGAAAAGTGACAAGTTCAGCACTGTTCTTCCTTTGCTCCCCAACTAGATTTAAGATGTCGTTAATTCTACCCCTCAAAAACTTAGAGCTAACCCCCGCCGTTTCAGGATAAATCGGGACAAGTCGC
>CAZEWQ010000021.1:0-9929 GCA_964516255.1 uncultured Candidatus Saccharibacteria bacterium | reverse complement strand
TTTAAGTGGGGCGTTTTCCTCGGCTCCGGGGAGGTGGTCAGCGACATCGAAGATTTAAAGTTGAAAAATGAGGGGGTTTATACTATAAAACTTGTGGAGATGTAGTTACTCATACCTCAACGCCACAATCGGATCCATTTTACTGGCCTTGATGGCTGGGGCGACACCAAAAATTATCCCAATAGCGGCGGAAACACCAAACGACAAACCCACATAAAATAAATTCACTGCGGTGTCCATAAAATTTCCAATGGCTAAGCTGGCTAAAAATCCAACGGCAACACCCAGCAAGCCCCCACACACCGACAAGATAACCGCCTCCACCAAAAACTGCGACAAAATATCACGTGAACTGGCCCCCACTGCTTTACGCAACCCAATTTCCCGTGTGCGCTCGGTTACCGAAACAAACATGATGTTCATAATGCCCACGCCCCCCACGATCAGCGAAATGGCCGCAATTCCCCCCAGAGCCGTCGCCAAAACACTTAAAATTTGCCCGATAGTGTTTAAACTTTGTTCCTGTGTCATCACCGAGAATTCATCTTCGTCCAAATCTCGCAACAACTTCTTCTCCACGTTTTTTTGCACTACAGACATGTTAGCTTCATCGTCAACCCTAACCTGAAAGAAAATCGGTCGTTGTATGTCAAAGCGGTTTCTCCCCACCGACAGCGGAATAATTGCCTCGTTATCTTGGTCGGTTCCCACAATTGCACCTAGCTCTTGGTAGACACCCACAACCTTAAACTTTTTCCCCTTAATTTTTATTTCTTTTCCAATTGGATTGGCTAGACCGAATAGGTTTTCGGCCACCGTGTGTCCGATGACCGTTACCATTTTTCCTCCGTTGGCTTCGCTTTTTGAAAAGGCGCGTCCCACGTCAATGCCCATGGAGGAGACGTTAAAATAACTTTCGTCTGCTGCGTTTATGTTTATGCCCTCGATCTCAACATTTTTGTATTTTATGTTTCCAACGTCATAACCCAGCGCGGCCACATCCACGACCCCTTTCACCTCTTTTATTTCGTCGGGCATATCATAAGTGAACTTGTTGGCGATCATGCTACTTGGACCTTGCATACCGTCCCCCGGAAATACAAATAGGGAGTTGGCGCCAAAGGTTTCGAACACGGTTTTAACGGTTTTTTCAATTCCTCCCACAAGTGCCGTCAAAATAATAACGGCCGCGACACCTATTATGATGCCCAGCATAGTCAGCGCTGAGCGCACCTTATTTAAGGTTAAAGCTTTTAGCGCTAATTTAAAGTAGTCAAACACGTTTATCCTCCACAATTTTTCCGTCAGTTATTCTGATTCTTCGCTTGGTAACTGCGGCTAAATCTTCATCGTGGGTGACAATAATTACTGTTTTTCCTTCGTTGTGCAGGCTCCCTAAAATTTTGATGACCTCTTCTCCCGATTTGGTGTCTAAGTTTCCAGTAGGCTCATCGGCCAAAATAATATCGGGGTCGTTTACTAGTGCCCGCGCGATGGCTACCCGCTGTTGTTGGCCGCCGCTTAGCTGCCCGGGAGTGTTTTTAAGGCGATCCCCGAGGCCTAATTTTTCTAAGATTTCTAATGCCCTTTGATTTGCCGGTTTGTCGCCTGCCTTGGCATCGACGTAAGTTGTAGGGAGCACTACGTTGTCCAAAGCCGAAGTTCGAGCCAGCAAGTTAAAGGATTGAAAAACAAATCCGATTGCAGCCCCT
Organism: uncultured Candidatus Saccharibacteria bacterium; assembly: GCA_964516255.1. Classification (GTDB taxonomy): domain Bacteria; phylum Patescibacteriota; class WWE3; order UBA101185; family UBA10185; genus CAZEWQ01. Next base: position 8,217 of record CAZEWQ010000021.1, on the reverse strand, counting down.
CGCAACTGCGCTCTGGCGGCGTCACTTAACTCAAATACATTCTTTTCCCGATAGTAAATTTCTCCTCGTGTTGGGCGATCTAAAAGGCCAATGATGTGCATTAAAGTTGACTTTCCGGATCCCGACTTTCCGATGATGGATGTAAACTCTCCCTTCTCAATTTCCAAATTTACGCCGCCCAAAGCTTTTACAAGTTCTCCGCCTAATTCGTATTCCTTGTGGATATCACTGACTTTGATGAGTGGCATAGTTTATTCTTGCTTGTCATTACCAATGTGAATTTTTGCTCCATCGGAAAGTTTGGATACATTCTCCCCCATTGCAATCACTTCCCCTTCCGAAATCCCACTTTCAATTTCGTAATGCTCGTCGCCCTCTAAGCCCAGCACTACGACCCGCTTTTCCACGCGTTTATTATCATCTTTAAGCACAAAGACAAAGCTTTCCACTATCTCTTCCTCGTCCTCTTCCGAGATTACCGCTTCCGATGGAATAGCTACAGCGCTTTCCTGTCGGGCGATCAAAATGTCTACACTTCCGTTGGCGTCGATTAGGGGTCTGACATCTTTTAAAGTTAGGTCTAAAATGACTTCGACCACGTCTCCGCCGCTGTCGTTCTTAATAATTTTGGCGTCCATGCGCACCGTTTCGGCCTCAAACTCGACGTCGTCGTAAGCGTCAAGTTCCACAACCCCCGTTTGTCCTAATTTAATAAATTGAACGTCGGTTTCGTCCACTTCGGCTGTAAATTGACTTTGGTCGCGGTTGGTTATGGTAAAAAGAGTCTGTCCCTGCGTCAAAAGTGACCCATCGGAAATGTCTTCTAGCGCCAAAAGTCCGGAAGCAGGTGCCCCAATTTCGGACACGTCTAAGTTTTGCTTAGCTACATCGTAAGCCGCATACGTGGAATACTGTGCTTGCTGCAAATAGCCTCTCTGATCATCCAACACCTTTAACGCGCTTTCGGCGGTCTCATAGGCGGTGTTGGCAACTTTTAGGGCTTCCTTGTTGGTGGGGCCGTTGTCCGCCATGTATTCTCGCCAAAACTTGTCTCTGATGTACTTTTTTTCGGCCACTGCGGTTTCGGCTGATTTTATTTGTTGGCCCAAGGAATCTATGTCGGCTTTAGCGTCCAAATACCCCTTCCACGACGTTTGCATGGTGGCATTTAAGCTTTTTTGATCTAAAACTAGGATCACATCTCCTTGCGCAACCTCCTCTCCGCTTTCAAAGTTTAATTTGTCGATTTTGGCTGCGACGGGGGCGCGCACAGCCAATCCTTTGGACATGCCGGTTTTTCCCGAGGCGGTAACGACTCTCTCTACCACTTCCCGTTCGACAACGTAGGTTTCAACGGTAACCGCTCCGTTTTTTTGCTTTTGATAAAAGAAAAACGCTACCCCACTAAGAATGATGACGGCGATAACAAATTTAAACGATTTTATGAATTTAGGTACCTTAACGCTGGGAACTTTCATATACTTTCTATCTATATTGTGACATATGTAACTGTAGAATTGTAGCATCAAAAGTAGTACCATTGAAGCATGTTCGGGTTGTTTCGGTCTCATCATCCGGTACGTCACACCAAAAGTCTTTACCATTCTTTGGTTGGGGTTAAGTACGTTTTCATGAACGAGGCCAACTTTAGGATTCAGGTGCTGGTCGCCGCTTTTTCCGTTTTTTTGGGAGTTGAATTTGGTATATCTCGCGTGGAATGGGCAATTTTGGCTTTGTCTGCGGGGTTATTACTGTCAGCGGAAGTGTTGAACACGGCTATTGAGGAGCTTATTGATCACTTGGTCCGTCGTAGGAGTGAAGTTGCGCGGGTAATTAAGGATTTGTCGGCTGGATTTGTGTTGTTGACGGCCTTGACTAATTTGGTGGTCCTGGTAGCGATTTTTGGAGAGAGGGTTGTAAAGGCTATAGGGTAGTGGTGTCGGGTAAAAGGTAAATTTTGGCGGCCTCTTTTCCGTCGACGACAAAAGTTTTTATGGGCTCGTGCGTTTCGGCCCAACCCCCCGCCTTTTTGTTAAGAATCTTCTCGGTGAAACTTTGAGGGTTGACAATATACACAAAATAGCTAGTTTCATCGGTGCCGCGTTGGTACGGTAAGTAATATCTGGTAATGCTTCGGCGCTCGTTGGTGGAGTAGTATTTTTCGCCGCCGGTCAAGGGATATTCCGGCACGTGTCCGGCGACAAATTTGCTGATACCTTCCCAATCTCGGTAGTAGGGGTATCCGAACATGCTCAGGTGAAAAATGGCGGCGGGCCTGTGAAATTCCCAGACTAAAAACTTTTCGCTGGTCCAGGGATACTCTACTTTGTGATCGACGTAAACAAAATATGATTGGAGGAAGATAAAGATAAATATGACCGCGATCCCGGCGCTTACGATGGCGCGGCCAGCAACCTTTCCATAGGGGAGTTTGAATTGGGCCCACACTTTAGCCAAAAGCATCTTGGTCAGTTTCTCAATAAATTCTATTCCAAAGGCCATGATGACCGTGGCGGGAATCAAATAGTTGAAAATGTGAGTTCCGGGGATGTTAATCATTATTTCCAAAAACACAAAGGGTACGGCGAACCACAAAAAGACGAATGTGGCCGGGGTGAAATATCCGTTGAAGTCCAAGGTGCTTAAAGCTCTAAACTCCTTGATTTCCATGACCTTGAGATTTCGTATCTTGCTTACTTTGCGCACTAGCTCGTAACTGGCGATATAAAAAGCCCCCAAAAACCCCAGAATAGTGTAAACATGCACGGTATAAATGGGGTTGTACACTTGGAATAAGTAATATGAGCTGGAGATTTTTCCGTGGCCGCCGCTGATGCGGTTTTGCCAGTAGTCTAGGGTCTTAATGTCTAAATGGAGGATGAAAGGGATGTAAAAGGCTAAAAGTATGGCCACGAAGATGGCGGCGGAGGTGTAAATGTGCCACTTTTTGGCGTTTTGCTCGGTGTGTTTAGTGCTGAGTAAGTTTTTTATTGAGGCGAAGGGTTTTAGTACTTTAAATTTGGATTCGGGATGTTTAAGCCATAAATACAGGAGATAGGCAGCGAAGGGGGCAATGTAAACCCCGTCGTAGTGGGATAAAATTGAAAATCCCCAGGAGATGAAACCCAGATATAGGCCAAGGTAACGCCATTTGTTGGTGGTAGCGGCTAGGGTGAAAAGGTAAAGTGTTAAGACGGCGAACAGGATTACGAAAGATTGGTATTGGGCGATTCTGGAAAGGGCCACGAAGAATCCGTTGGTGGCGACGAAAAAGGCGGTGAAAAAGGCAATTTTTTTGTTGAAATGGGTTTCTACTAATTTGTAAAAAATGATAACGGCCAGGACTCCGGCGAGGGCAAATGGAAGTCGGGTTACTGCTTCGCTAAGGTAATCGGGATTTATAAATTTTATGAGGTAAGTGGCCAGAAATTGTAGCGGGCCTTTGCGTTGGGTTAGCAGGAACTCCCAAACGTTTTGTCCTTCGGCGGGGCGGAATAAAGCTTTAATTTCGTCTCCTTGGTAATCGGAATAGCCGATGTTTATCAGGCGTAAAGCTGCGGCCACAACTGCTATTACCGCTAGGGGACTAAGGTAAAGTTTGATTTTGTCCATAACAACAGGGGCATTATAACAAATGGTTAGACCACCCGATAAACACTCAACTCATTCATCGCCCGGGTTACGGCTACAAAAGCTCGCCGCGCTTCCTCAAAGCCCTCGATCCCGTCCAAATCCAGCCCTAACACATAAACCTTAGCAAATTCCAATCCCTTGCAATCCTCAAAGTTCATGATGTAAACACCGCGCGGGGTATAAGGTATCTTTTTCTTCTCATCCAACAAAATCACGTCCTCCTTAGGAGTCCCGAGTTTCTCCACAATATCTTTAACCCGTCCCAAATCCCTGTACCCATAACAAATTACTCCGATACTCTTGTTCAAATTAGCAATATCCCCTTCAAGCTCTTCCTCAAACTTAACCAACAAATCATCTTCCCCCCGTGCTTCCACAACCTTCGGCTCCTCCCCCATTCTGTTTATCGACTTAGGCAAATAAGTTTTCGTGTATGGACTCAATATTTTATTGGCCAACTCAATAATCGGTTTGGTACTGCGGTAATTTGTTTCCAGTTCAAAAACCTGTGCATTTTTGGCGTCTCGCACGACCTTGTTTATCTGTGTCCAATCAGCAATTCCGTTGCTTTCCACCGATTGATTCAGGTCCCCCAAAATGCAAAATCTTCCTCGCAGCACCAACTCATTCAAAACGGAATATTCCAGAGCGCTAAAATCTTGGCCCTCGTCTACCACGCAATACTCATACTTTAGGGTTTTGCACAGCCCCATCAGCCGCGCATAAATTAAGGCGTAAATCAGAGTTTGCTTGTACCCCAATCTGACGTTTTTATCGATTCCGGCGCCCTTTACCATTTCCGAAAAAGCCCTTTCTTTCAACTCTGTGCGTATCTTTTTAACTTTGTTTACCAACTTCTTCAATATTTTGATGTTTGTTTTAAAGATCTCCGCCCTAAAGGAATTGGGGTACTCTTTCAAGTAGCCTTGTTGCAGTGATAATTCCTCTTCCAGATCGGCGATCACCTCGTCCAGGTTCTCTTTCACAGTGCTATTTTTGGAATATTTATAGCCCTTAAACGTACTAAACTCGGGATCGGAAAATAATTTGTTTAATTTTTCCTCAAATTCTGCATGAACTTTTGCGATACGGCTCTCCAAATCCTCAATGTCGTTAATCCCAAAGGTGCCGGTGTCCTGGTCTCGCTCAAAATCTACGTTCAAACCAAGTTTTTCTTTAAAAACCAAACCATACACCAGTTCCCGCGAGGTTTTATAAGCAATATCGAAAATTCCCAGTTTAGGAAAAAGTGTCGACAAGTAACCCACCAAAATTTGGCTTTTGGCTACCAAAATCGACCTCTCCGGGTGAATTACCTTGGGAAAATTGAAAAAGATGTGTGACAGTTTGTGTATGGCTACAGTGCTTTTTCCGCTGCCTACACACCCTTGAACGACGCATACTTGGCGAGGGTCGGCTTCGATGATGTCCAATTGGGATTCTTGAATGGTGGTGACAATATCTTCCAAGACTCCGCCCGTGCGCTGCTCGATCTTTTCGGCAATAATTTGACTCTCATCCAATTGAATGTCGTTGTTGTAGTATTTAACTAAGGTGCCCTCGTCGATTTCGAAGGTGCGTTTTAAGGTCAAATCCCGCTCCTCTCGCCCCCCGGGAGCGTCATAAAAAACATTCTTTTGGGGGTAGCGGTAGCGGTAATAAACCGAAGCCACTTTAGTTCTCCAGTCGGTAATTACAGGTTTTTCCTCGGTGTAGCCAAATTTGCCGATGTAAAAGCTTTTAGATTCGCCTCCCTCCGCCAAGTCAATCCGGGCGAAAAATGGTTCTTTCAGTAAATACCCAAACTCTTCAACTTGTTTGAATTTGTCGGTGAAGCTAAAGGAATCTTCTTTTTGCTGTAATTCGTGAAAAAACTGTAAAATGTCGCCGGAGCTAGTTTCAGGCGATTCTCGAAACTCTTTTAAGGCTTGTAAACTTTGACCGCTAATCTTGTTGATGGCGGTTTCCAATACAAATTCGGCATCCTCCAGCTTGGCCAAGATGCTGCTAAGGTGGGCTTTTTCCTGTTGTAGTACCTTTTGGTTCATACGCTGCTCGCCATGAATCGTCCATTGTGATCACGCCGTGACTACGTTGCGACCACGCCTTGTTATTTAAAATCCTCCTTGGCTACCAGCAACACAAACTCCCCCTTTTCCTTAATTCCGTCCGAATCGGCGATTACCTTGCTAACCCTATCTCTAATCGATCTCTCATAAAACTTGGTGATGTCGTTTGCCAAATAAACCATTCTATCACCTAAATTGGAATACGTCTCGTCTAACAGCCTTTTGATGCGATATGGGGATTCGTAAATTACTAAAGTGGCCTCTAAATTTCCGTAAGTTTGCAAAGCTTTTTGCCTGAGACCTGCAGATCTGGGTAAGAATCCGAGAAAAACAAATTTATCTGTAGGGAGGCCGCTTATGCTTAAGACTGAAGTTACAGCTGACGGACCCGGGATAGATGCAACCTCAAACCCAGCATCTAAAACCTCCTTGACCAGCTTGAACCCCGGATCCGAAATGGTTGGAGTGCCTGAATCAGACATTACTGCTAGGGTTTTATTCTGTTGCAGCAAGTTTAATATTTTGGGCATGACTTTTCTGTGATTTTGCTCACGATAAGAAATTTGAGTCGCGGAAATGTTGTAATGGCGCAAGACCTTGGCCGTTTCACGCGTATCCTCGGATAAAATGATGTCGGCGGTTTTTAGAATATCAATGGCTCTAAGGGTGATATCCTTCAAGTTTCCAATCGGTCCTGCGACTATGTACAAGGTTCCGGTTGTGTTTTTGGTCATAGACGTGGCAGATTACTCTACTTCAGTCTCTGCACTTCTTCGTGTACGGTGTGCTTTTTTAACTTGGGGTTGTACTTTTTGAGTTGGAGCTTGTTCGGCGCACTTATCTTGTTTTTTTGTGATACGTAAGAGCGCATTCCGGTTTCGGTGCATTTAAGTCCGATTAACACGCGATTACCTTTTTTCTTTGCCATACGGGTAAATATACGTTAGAATCAACCTAATTGCAAGGTTCGAGGAGACTACTTTTCTTTTATAAGCACATGTCGGAATACAACTTTAAGGAGATTGAAGATAAATTTAAGGATAAATGGTACGAAAGTAATGTTTGTTCTTCTGAGGACCCCCAAGACGGAAAATTGCCCGAAAAACCCAAAAAATACATTTTAGCCGAACTCCCCTACCCTTCCGGATATGCGCTGCACGCTGGGCACATGATGCGGTACACCGTTCCCGAGATTTACTCGCGCTATTTGAGAATGAAGGGTTACAACGTGATGTATCCGATGGGTTGGGACGCTTTTGGTCTTCCTGCGGAGACGTTTGCGATTGAAAAGGGAATTCATCCGGCAGTCACTACAGAGGAAGCCATTAAAAATTTTAAGAAATCTTTGATCGACTTGGGCTACGGATTTGATTGGGCGCGGGAATTTAGCACGGCTGACCCCGAAAATTATAAATGGACCCAATGGATGTTTTTGAAACTGTGGAAGCGCGGGTTGGCCGAACTGCGCGAAATGCCCGTTTGGTGGTGCGAAAATTTGAAGACTGTGTTGGCGGATGAGGAAGTTTTGACCGATGAGAATGGGGACAAAATTTCGGAGCGGAAAGGGCACTCGGTTGAGCGAAAAATGCTTAAGCAGTGGGTGTTGAAAATTCCTGAGTATGCAGAAAAATTGCTGGAGGGGTTAGGGAAGGTTGAATTTACGGAGGCGATTAAGACCGCGCAACGGAATTGGATTGGAAAAAGCGAAGGGGCCACCGTTGAATTCAAGGTAGACGGTGGAGAAGTCAGTGTCTTCACTACTCGCCCCGACACTATTTTTGGTGTGACTTTTATGGCGTTAGCCCCCGAACATCCCGTTTTGGAAAAAATTTTAGAAAAGATTACGAATCGTACCGAAGTTGAAGAATATATTGAAAAAGCCCGTGTACTGTCGGATTTGGAAAAGCAGATGGTTAAGGAAAAGACCGGAATCAAGTTAGAGGGGATTTCTACCCAACACCCCTTTAATGAAGTTTCGCTGGAAATCCCGGTGTTTGTTACCAATTATGTGTTGATGGATTACGGCACGGGGGCGTTGATGGGAGTTCCGGCGCATGATGAACGCGACAACGAGTTCGCCAAAAAATATGGTCTGGAAATTATTGAGGTTATAAAACCTAAGGGGGAGACCGATGAGAAAATCTATGTGGGTGAGGGTGTTGTGATTAATTCCGGGGAGTATGACGGAATGGGTTCGGAGGAATTTAAAATGGTGGTGACAAAGCGCCTGGAAAAAGAGGGTAAAGGTAAAGCGGATGTAACTTACAGAATGCGGGATCAAATTTTTTCGAGGCAGAGATATTGGGGAGAACCTATTCCTTTAATTTACAAACAAGACGGAACAGTGGAAGCAGTTTGTGACCCCGACGATTTGGAAGAAGTTAACAAAGTTTTGCCCCTAGAGCTACCCGAAGTTCCCGATTATCGGCCGGCATCGGACGGTGCCTCTCCCCTAGCTCGTAATGAGGAGTGGGTAAACACCACTGATTCCGATGGAAATCCTGCCAAGCGCGAG
>CAZEWQ010000020.1:488-11158 GCA_964516255.1 uncultured Candidatus Saccharibacteria bacterium | reverse complement strand
GAGAGTACACTACTACCTGATCCCGTACGCCACCCGGGCGACTACCTTCAATAACCCCCCCACCTACATAAGGATCAACGAAATTCACATTAACCTTTTTACCGTCCTTATAGAAAGAGTGCTCCACAACGTCCTCCAAATTGTCCCCGCTTAACTCAAATAATAATCTCCCATTGTCCCAACGACTAACGTTCAAAGGCACTTTATATGAAACGTAATGGGTGGGGGCGGTGTCGCTGACAGCGGGGGCCTCACAACCCGGAAAAAAGATAAGTTTGGTGGTAGCCTCATCTATCTCGGTTCCGTCACCTTCCCTATTACGATTAACCGATGTTAACGAATACCATAACAAAGATAGGGGCTGCGGACCCAAACTTCTCTCACAATTGAATGTAATTTGGGCGGTATACTTGGAATCAAAATTAACCACAAAATCTTCAATATAAAAGAGGGGGGTCCGGTTATAGCTTGACACCAAATTTCTAAAATCAACACTTTTCAATATTCTCTCAAGATAATCCTCCTCGGAACCCGACAAAACCATGTAATTCCCCTCAAGTTTAAAATCTTCCACATCTAAATTTTCAATTGCACTGTACTTGGGGTGATATATCAAATAATTATCGGCCAATATCGGAGAGTCAACCTTCAAGAAAAAGTCCTCAAATAAAACATTGTCCCCATGTTGTTTATTGTAGGGAAACATTACAATTTTATCCTTGATTCCAATAAGGGGTTCGTACTCGTATTTTATGGGTAGGGTACTTCGATAATATCTGTAACCACAGCCCGCAACCACAATAAAAACACCAATAAATAACATCAGAGCCTTTCCACGTTTCGTATATAAATTGCTTATAGTTCCAAACTGAGTGGTTACCATATAAAGAAAATAGGCAAAAACCAATAAAACTAAGGTGGCGCTATTCAACACCGAATCTACGTCAAAAAACGCGGCTAGACCCATAAAAACGAGAATTGAAATAAACAGAATAGATTTGGAGACCTTTCGGTTTATTTTTTTCCGAAAGGCCAGCGAAGACATTACAAAGTTAACTAAGTTCGGCAATAATATAAAGGCTAACAGAGTGAAAAGTGTGCAATTATATATCACAAACAAAATTCTGAAAGTGTGTCCCCCTTCCACGAGATCGGCTAAAGTACCTAACTTAAATGTGTCGAGAATGTAACTCTGAATATAATTAAGGTCTAAGGTTGAAATATCCTTGATGGATATAGCAACCACAAGTGGAACGTAGCATGCTAACAGAATTACAAAGAGGCATATAGAGAGCCACCTTATTCTTAAAAAAAACTTCCAACCACGTTGCAGTATTTGTGTATAGGTCCCCTTTTGAATAAATCTTTCGGGGGTATTAACCAAAGGCCTGAGAAGCCACGAAGATACCAGAACAATAAATAGAAAGCTAAATACATAGACCGACATTTCAAATAACGAGGAGTTTTTAACCTTCTTAATTTGCCTAATTGTACTATTGTATTGATCCTCCTCAAGTAAATCACTGCTTCCGTGCAACGAGCCACTCGCATCGGATCTAGAAATAGCTAAAAAATAATTCCCAAGCACCTCTTCGTAGAGGGAATCAACTAAGTAAGATTCCGGTACCACAAATACTCTTTTTCTATCCAAAAAGAAATCCAAAATCCTTGAATTTCCCTCAGTAAAATCCAGACCCTTTAATTTATAGACTCTATCACCGGAGGTCTGAACAGAAGTGTAATCGCAACTAAACTCATCAGGATATTCAAAACTCGTGTCACATATAAAAATTATGCTTGAATAATCTGAAATTTTGTCCTTAAATTTGACATTTGGTTCGTCTAATTGAGACGTCAAGACTATCAAAGATAGTGAGGGGGCATTAAGATCCTTAAGATCCTTAAGTTTCTTCTTCAACAATCGAGCAATAAAAGATTCATCCTTCTCTACACCCTCAAATCCTTCATAAACTATCTCCTTAATCAAATCTTCTTCCGGTTTGTCCAACAAGGATTCATCAATAAATTCCAAAAATTCCTGTTGAGTAAAGTTTGCTAGTTTTTTGTTTTTACCGGCGTTTTCGTCCAAAAGACCATCTGCTCTAATCCCCCACCGCGCAAATAAATTTCTATAATGTATCTGTTTAACTTGAGCGTATCCTACATGCCCTACAACAGAAACTCCAAGAACGAACAAGGCGGCAAAGCAAGTGCCCATTAGAAAACTACGTGCAAAGATTTTTTGAAAGCTTCTTTTACTCATAGATGCGTGAATAAACCAAATCTTTTAGGACACCTAACACCAACAACAAATAACAAAGGGTCGCATTATATTCCGCAATCTCGTTTAAATTCATCAGCAGCAGAAGGGGGCACGATATCAAAAACACCAGGGCTAACGTATAGATATACTTTCGATCAACGTGAAAGCCAAACAAAAATACACAGAAGCTAAAAGTCAACAAAGGGAATGCAAATAGAAATTGGAGTCTATAAAAGACCGCTAACACCCCAAGCACTAAAATGGTAAGACCAAACAACAATTGTCGCTTAGAAATTTTTATAGTCAATAACTTGGAAACTGTGGCCTCCAGGGGAAACAAAAAGCTTAACAACAATAATAGCCCAAACAAGGATAAAATTGACGATTTACTCACTAGAATGTCCAACATCAACCTATTTTACCACTATGCTCAATAAAAATGCTTACTGAGGGGACACCGGTGATGTGTCCGAACTGGGTAAAGGATCACCCATAGACTCTATTGTCATCAGCATTTCTCGTGCGTTCGCGTAATCGGGGTTTAGCTTCATAACCTGCTGCAGATATTCTCGGGACGCGGCATAATCCCCTTTTTGATATGTAATGTAAGCCAAATTAAACTGTGCTTGATACATTTGAGGTTTGAGGGAAACCACCAATTTGAACTGCTCCTCAGCCTCTTCAGTGCGCCCCATTTGGAGATAAATGTTACCCAAGTTGTGCTTAGCGTCGGGGTAGTCAGGTTTTAGTTGTGTGGCTCTCTCAAAAGCTTTAAGGGCTTCTTCCAAATTACCTTCTCGCGCATAGGCATCACCTAAATTGTTGTACACTCGGTGGCTGTTGACTGATACACTGATATCCGCAAGAGCCAAGCTTTTTGAGCTACTCCAATCGTTGTTGCGGGAAATTGTGCGGGCGGAGTAAGCGATTATCAATAAAACCGCAAGAATGGTGGCAAGATGCTTAATGTTTATTAGTTTCTCCAGTTTATAAAAAAGCAAGGCAACCAGGACACAGAAAAATGCCGAGCCTAGATACAGATAGCGATCGGCAATGAACCAGGATACTTGAATTGGGCTAAAGGCAGGAGCAATGGAAACCGGAAGCAAAAGCAGAAGTCCCGCCACTTTTCGATTGATGTTTGATAAACAATCCAAGGGGTTCTTGTCTTCGAGCCCCTTTGTATCGACAAAGCTTGGTGTGGCAGACTCCTCCTTGGGGGAACTCTTTCTGGTCCAAAAATATATAATGGCGCCAACGAAAACCACGGTCGCTATCACCATAAAGTTATACAGCGCGGACGTAATGAGTTCCCCCTCATGATAAAGCGTCAGCCCCTTGGGAAAGATGAAAAGTTTCAACTGCATGAAAAAGGTATACGGGATACGATTTAGCCAAGGGGTTGTCGTTTCAGGATCGAGGCCATAATCGGATCTAAGGGAATGAACACGAGTGGAAAACATATCCCCTAAGAAGATTGCAGCATATATCAAAAATGGCGTTGCTGCTATGAGAGGTCTAATAGCCGTCTTGAGACGAAATCGCGTTTCTATTAGAAAAGAATCAATAACGAGTACCAGCATGGGTATAGCCAAGCCCCAGGCACTTCTATACACAGCAACTGTTACTAACCCTACAAAAATCGCGATGCCCAGGAAAATCAGTTTGTTGGACTTCCTATAATTTAGGTAGAAAAGAAGGATTAAATAAAAGAAAAAAGCATTAAACATATACGGAAGGCCACTAATCCAAACTATAGCTTCCGTGTTTGCCGGATGCACTGCAAACAACAAGGAGGCTATACGCCCAACCCTTTTTCCAAACAACATAGATGTAGAAAAAAACACTAAACAGGTGATCAAAATATGGAGTAATAACGACAGCACATGCAAAGGAACCGGATTCACTTGAAACAAAGCGTACATGACCGCATAAATTATTGTCTGCAGTTGCAGTGACTTAAACGAAGCAGACAGATCACGGACCGCGGTATTGTTAACATACCCATGTGTGTCATCACCTGAAATAAACTCACCATCCAGAGAGTTGAAGTAAACCAAAACACATAGCGCTATTAGCAAAAGTAGAAAAGGATAATTCGCTTTGATGAAACCCACTGCTGCACGAGCTCCCGTAAAAAAATCGGGAATGGGCTTTTGATCATCTTTGATTATCATTTTTTCGTTTTCGTAAACATTGTGTGAAGCATCGTCCAGCTCGCCTCTAATTACAACAGATTGCCGCCACGCCGTCCACTAAGCTCTCGGGGGGAGGAACTTAGTTAGCAACCTACCCACGTCCCGCAAGGCATAATCCTCACCACAAAACGAATTCACTGCCTTTTTTTCACATACGGTTTCCTAACCGACATCCCCCTCAATATCAAAGAGATTAGATCTAACGCATCTGTCTTCAACCGCTCAAAAGAGGAAATATCCTGCTTTAATCTACTCCAAAAAGTTTTAAAATTCACGTAAAATTTTCTATTTATATCGCGCATCACTTGGGAAACATATTCATAAGGCATGCCTTCAGCTACATAAACAGGATAAATTCCGGCGTAACCCTCCCCTAGCTTTTTATCGGCAAATTGGTCGATTATGTCTTCGTCAATGATGCCTTCTTTTTTAGCAATGTCGTATAACGTAGATCCGGGAAAAGGGATTGGGATGGACAGACCCAGTACATCTATGTCGGAGTTCAAGATCATATCCTGGGTTTCCTGAAGTTCTTCTTTTGTCTCGGTTGGGTGACCGATCATAAAATAACAGGCAATGTTTATGTCGTGACGCCTGCAGGATTCGAAAACCTCTTTGATACAGTCATTGGTAAATTTCCCTTTATTGATGACATCGCGTCTGACTTTTTCATTTCCCGATTCAACCCCGAAATTTATTTGGACGCACCCAGCTTCATGCATCAATTTCAATAGATCGTCATCCACCAAATCAATTCGCGTATTACAATCCCAATACAACCTGAGCCCTGATTTTTTTACCTCGTTGCAAAACTCCACAACGATATCTCGACGCATAGTAAATGTATCGTCTTGGAAATGAAGATGTCCTTCGCAAAACTCGTAGCAGGCCTTGATCTCCCCAAGCAAGTTTTCAACAGAACGATAACGCACCTTTCTGCTAATAGACGGACGACTACAGTAATAGCAGTGAAATGGACAGCCCCGACCAAACAGCATCGACTCTGATTTCAAATAAAGCTTCCTCTTGATCAAGGTTTTGTCCGGGACTGGTATCTTGTCCAATTCCATAACTACCTCACTAGTTTGGAGCGTAGGTATTTCCTCCCCGGATACGAGTTTGTGCAAAGAGTCCAAAAAGGTTTTCTCCGCCTCACCTGTAATAGCGTAATCAAACACGTCGGCATGGCGCTGAGCAAAACCGGAGTCGGCACTAATGTGTGGACCTCCGAAAAAGACTTTCGCAGAGCAGTTTAGATCAAATTTAATCGCCCGCGCCAACTCCATCGCACCCTGCAATTGAGGAGTCATTGAGGATATTCCAATGACGAAGGGGTCCATAGATGAGATCTTTTCCTTGACGTCGTCGATATTAAAACCCTCTGCACCAACATCCATGATAGACGCCTCCAATTCGTCCGAATAATGGTTGATGTAGGAGGCGAGGTAGAGCAACCCCAAAGGTGGGGCGGAAACGTCTAGAGACCGAGGAATACCATCCGAAAAATACAACGGCGGATTTATTAGCAATACTTGTTTTTTGCTAATCATCAGGAAGATACTCCCCTCTTGTGATATATAACATTTAACTGCACTCCCGAGGGATTTTGGTTTATATCCTTATTTTCTAATTTCCACCACTTGTTGTCGTCAATTCTCCCTATCCTCTCAAGAAAAAGTTGGAACAATTTAATCAGATGCCCGTTATAAATTACTCCGGATTTCTTCAACCCATTATGATCCTCAAAGTATTTATCCAAAGTGTCGACGCCATAGTGTCGCAAGTGACCTACTTGTCTATCTTTATAGTAATAGTACGGCCATAAAAAAGGGTATATTCTCAAGTAGGTATTTGGCACGCAGATATAGATGAAGCCCCCCTCACCAAGTGCATCACACATCCCTTGGATAGCCTTTTGATCCTGCCCCAGATGCTCCAAAAGTGATATCGCTGAGATATAATCAAAAGAATCGCATTTAAAGGGTAAATTTTCGGCTGAACAAACCACAAAGGCCGTTTTATCGCCCACTCCCTGCTTTGTGGCCAAATTTTGGGCCCGCAACATTGCCTCCAAAGAAATGTCGGTTCCAATGGCTGTCCAATTGTTTCTCCGCGCTCCCTCTATCGCCGTATATCCAGTAGCCCCACAACCAATGTCCAGGTAAATTCTCACTTTATTTTTAAACGGCTGGTCGAAAATTCGGTTCAACATACTCTGCCGCCAGTTTTCCAACCTGTAGTCTTCATCAGAAAAGGTGGAGTAGTGTTCATTGAACCATTTTTGTTGATTTTCCTCTTGAATGCTCAAGTCTTCCTGCTTCATCAGTACGGGAACATTTTCTACAACTTCAAACTCGCCGCCACAGGAAAGGCACACAAGACCCCCACTACTCTGTTCAAGATTAGGCGCTTTACAGATTGGGCACTTCAGATAGTTTAAAAGGGATGAAATCTTCATAAATATTAGAGTTTGTACTTAAAGTTAGAAATTAAACTTAATTCCCTTTAACCTTCTTGCCAAAATGATCCTTTTGTACCAATCAACCAACCTTATCAAAATAAATTTAGGCGTAATAAAGACAAAAACCGTTAATGCTAAAAACTTCAAATTACATAAGTTTTTTGGTCTGTGTTTGATTAATATCAATACTTCTCTGGTAAAACACCCACTCTTTGCAAAATTTTTAAGTTGCACCAAACCAACATAATTACTAGTAATACACTCTACGCCCCATTTTCTCGGCATTCTAAATTTATCCCCGCGGAATACTGTCCTGTACATTTTTAGCCAAGACTCGGTAGGAGAAAGATCGTAAATGGAAGGTACATTTCTGGTTTGACTTCCCTTAATCCCAACAGCAACAGTATAATCTTTGAGAAAAACACACCTGTGATCCCGCAAGATTCCAGCGAAAGGGTAAATATGGGTAGGAAAAACTTCTTCATTGAAAGGTACTTCTAGAAACCTTCGCATATAAGCCAAGCCGGAACATTGACCCACAGATTCAAAGATCTTCGCAAATTCCCTCTTGCCATCAAAAATGGAAATAACGGAATCTTGTTCCTCGTCATAAGGCAAAACTGCTCTAACAGGTTTGGTAAAATCATCATAAAACCAGAAATAAGGCCTAGTCACCACTCCAATATCTTCAGCAAGAAAAAAAGCATCGTGGGTTTTTTGAAGAGAGTCCTTAGACAAGACATCATCCTGCCCTAAAAGGAATATGATATCCTTTTGGGCTTTCGATACAATATTCCTCAAATTTCTACCACAACCTAAATTTTGTCCATTTTTTATCAATTTGATTCTTGAGTCTTTAAAAGAAGATACCAGTCTTCTCGTTTTTTCAATTTCTTCAATATCTTCGGGATGATTGTCATCACCAATTATAATTTCATAGGCTCTAAAATCTTGGCGGAAAATACTATCTAGCGACCTGACCAACAACTCAGATCCCCTATAAACAGGAATGCAAATACTAAAACTTAGATTTCCACTGACCATCTACACACTCTCCAACATTAATAAATATCTTTCAGCCGTATCATCCCACGAGTACTTATCCTTAACAAGAGTATGGGCTCTCTGTGAAAGTTCGTTTCTCTTTTTGACGTCTTTCAACAACCCAACAACTTCTTGGGCCAAAAGTCCAAAATCTCCTTTTTTCACTTTAATAACACTGTCCTCAAAGATCTCATGGTAAACATCCAGATCCCAAACCACAACCGGAATTTTACAGGCCATAGCTTCTGCTATAGCTATTCCAAATCCCTCTTCATAACTGGGAAAGATAAAAACTTTACTCTGCTTAAGGACGGAAAATGCCCTATCATTCTCTAAAAAACCAAAGGTATTAATATTATCTTGCAAAGATCTTTTGGATATCTCGCGATTCAACTCCTTAATCACAGCTTCTTCCCCACCACCAATAACTGCAAGGTTTGCATTAGGAATGGTGGAAACGATAATTTCCCACATACTCACTAAATCATAAATCCCCTTACTTGGGTGCAATCTCCCCAGGAAAGAGGCGTCATACGTTTGACCTAAACCCGAGTCCTTTAAAGACAAAAAATAGTCAAAATCCACTCCTGGTGGATTTACCGATATTCTACTTTCATCGAACCCACGCTTAATTAACGCCTCTTTAACTTGATTATTTATCACCATAACTCGGTCCGCACTCCTCGCCAATAAAAAGGAGAATTCCTGTAGCTTCTGGGCGACAATACTCCGAATCATACCGGTTGGACGACCCTTCCAATTGGGATAGAGATGAAACACACTGGAAATCCACTTAACCTTCGGTCTAGCTAATTTATACAGAAACGGGGGTATAACGTCAGGAAAAAAATCAGACCCCGAATGTAGGAAATCGGGTCTATTTATAGAGAAAAGACCACCCAAAGACCAAAAACTTCGCAACACATAAGAAACGGGTAGACCAAATCTATCAAGATAACGAGGAAAGGATTTACATTCTATATTCTTTAAACGGGAATGCAAAAACCGTTTCCCATCATAACTGGTAAAGCAACATATATTCGCAAATTCGCTCCCCACTCGCTTAAGAACTTGGGCAAGTAGCTGATCACCGCCACTTATGCTCCCACTTTTGCTCCAATAGGCATTGAGAAAAATTAAGAGTTTGGGCTTTACGTTATTGTTTCCAGTCTTTTCTATCGAATTCATGGCCACTCAATACTCCTATACGCCCCCACCCATATTCCCACAAAGTAATATAGCAAGCCAAGGGATGGAAAAACCAGGCCTGGTCGGGCTTCCTTAGATACCCCCTCACAACTTGAATAAACAGAGGCACAATCAAAACGCAACATAGAACAAACTTAATAATCCCCCAAGGATTCTTACCAAAAATATCCATCTCATACCAACCGTAATTTCGGTCTTTAAGAATCCATTTATAATATAGAAAATCTTTTACTCTTCTCCGTTGCTTTCTGGCAAACTTAAATATGTTCGCCTCGCAAAAAGTGTGAATTATTCCATTTTTCACCTTGATAAATGTAACGTCACCTTCAGCTTTAATAGTTTTGGCCAAAATGTCTATATCAAAAAGATAATCTCCCGAAATTGTACGCTTCAAATAATCCTCGCGAAAAACGGTTCCGTTGGCGCCAATTGTAGGCAATCCCCTTTTATCAAACTTTACCAACAGATAATCTCCAAAATCTTTTTCTTCGTGAGGCACCTCCGTCCATTTCCCGGTCAACAAATTGACTCGGTCATAGTTTCCTAAGAAATGCACTAGTGGGTCGTTCATCCCAATAAGGGCACTGTATCTAGTTATAAAACTGTCCTCTTTGCGCCAAGTATATTTCCAGGGCTCGCTCCCAACAGCTTCCGGATGTTCCAATAAAGGCGTTATCATCTCATTGAGCCAATTAGTATCAGGTAGAATATTGTCGGAATCTATTAGGGCAATATATTCCCCTGTTGCGGCTTTCAAACCAACCATCTTTCCGGCCTCGCCAGTTTTTAATTTATTAGTGGCTACCTTCGCACCGTACTTTTTGGCTAACTCTAGGGTGCCATCTGTAGAACCGCCATCTCCAACTATTATGTCCAAACGGTCCGCCGGATAATTCTGGCTTCTGATGGATTTTAAACAAGCACCAAGCACCTCCACAGCATTTAAGGTTGGGATTACAATAGAAACTTTCGGTAACATCTGCCCTAGTATACCCCAACTGCGCTGGCTCTATAAAGGCCGTTAAATGAAAAAGGTCGCACTTGCGGGGAAAAGTACGACCTTTGGATTGTGGCACTTGCCACATTGCACCGCGCAGCCAGATAAACTATACGACTTGCAATCGCGGTATGGCGACCACAAACTTCCCTCCCTTCTGGGTAAACTCGATATTCTTGGCCTTGATTTCCGAAGCAAAGTTCCAGGGAAATATGAGCACCACTTCGGGATTGTGACCAAGAAATTCGGATTCCGCCCGAATGGGAATACGAACATCAACCCCGGGAACGAAAAGACCATGCTTGTAAGGAATAGAGTCCACTATTACCGGCACAAGATCGGGGCCAATGCCTGCGTAGTTCAGAAATACAGTGGCTTTAGCTGGAGCACCGTATCCAATCACATGAACACCCTGCTCCTTCTGAACCGCAAGATAGGCACACACCTCCTCCCGAATCTCCCGTGCTCGCGCGGAGAAATGATCGTAGGGTGCGTGTT
>CAZEWQ010000020.1:0-478 GCA_964516255.1 uncultured Candidatus Saccharibacteria bacterium | reverse complement strand
CAATTCGCCTCCCAAAAACTTCTGAACGGTCCCACTGGTCACCGTCGAATCATCCGCGTGCGTGACAAACACTCGAATAGAGCCCCCATGGATCGATACCCTCTCGATATCGACAATCCGCAGCCCATGCCTCTCGAACAATTGACGTAATGGACGCACCGTAAAGTAGAACACGTGTTCATGATAGACTGTGTCAAACTCGGCGCCTTCGATCATATCCACCGCGTAAGGAAACTCTGCGATGAAAACGCCATTGGGTTTTAGAAGATCTTTGACCGCAGCCACGAAACCGTTAATATCCGGCACGTGTGCCATTACATTCGTAGCTGTTACCACCTTCACCTGATCGTACTCTTGGACCACCTGCGAGACCGTGTCAGAGTTAAAAAACTTTGAGATGGTTGGGATACCACGATTGTTGGCGATGGCCGCCAAGTTACTTGCGGGATCAATCCCCAACAACGAGACACCGAAAACC